>QNAF01000195.1 GCA_003641405.1 Candidatus Zixiibacteriota bacterium
ATCGTAGGGGATGTGAATATGACGATATTCAGGGAGGGCGAGCGAAATGTTGGCCTGTCTATTGTCGATAGCATCCAGCGAAACGCACCCGGGCTATACAGTCAAATGACAGAAGAGGGAATTAAAAATGACCGAAGACGTAAACAATGAGCAGGTCGGCACTGA
Source organism: Candidatus Zixiibacteriota bacterium (assembly GCA_003641405.1). Lineage (GTDB taxonomy): Bacteria > Zixibacteria > MSB-5A5 > GN15 > FEB-12 > B22-G1. Next base: position 166 of record QNAF01000195.1, read on the forward strand.
CGGCGCGGCGGTTGGCGGCGCTGCTGAATCTGATGCTTCCGAAACCAGGAATAAGACTGATGATACTGGTGGAAGCAAAACGCCACAAGAAGGCACCTCCACTGGTGACGGCGAACAGGCCGCCGCGAAGGATGATAACGGTTCCGGCGACGGCGACGGCAGCGAGGAGCAATCTCCGGGAGAGTACAAGTTCCGGCTGCCGGAAGGCGTAGAACTCCCGGAGGACCGCAGTAAGTGGTTGGAAGACTTCGCAAAAGAGTCTAAACTGTCCCCTGAGCAGGCGCAAAATGTATTGGATAAATATCTTGAGCTGCAGGGTCAGGACATGAGCATGGCGGAGGAATTCCGCGCCCGGCAAGTGGCCGAGAACATCACGAAGATCAAATCGTTCAAAACCTTCAACCAAGGGGAGGGATTTGAGGCAAACATAGCGAAAGCTGCACAGGGTATCGATCGCGCTCAGGAGGCTGTAAACCAGTTCTTCGGGGATGATGCGATCGATTTGAAGGACTACCTGGAAACGACCGGTATCGGCAATGATCCCGCTCTCGTCCAAATTGCGTATGCCTACGGTGTCAGCACTTCAGAGGATTCATTCGTACCGTCCGGAAAAGGGCCGGGAATGAAAAAGCAGGACAGAGAAGATGTTCTCTATCCCGACGACAACTGAGAGGTAAACGACAATGGCAACCGTAGGCAATACTTATCTGGACCTCGCCGATTATTATCGTCGGCAGGATGGTGACGGGCAGATCGCTGAGATCATCGACATGCTCGCCGAAATCAACCCCATCATGGATGACGCAATCGCAGTCGAATGCAACGACGGCACCAGTCATCTGACCACCGTGCGCACCGGTCTCCCGTCCGGCACGTGGCGCAAGCTGTATCAGGGTGTCCAGCCCAGCAAGTCGACCACCAAGCAGGTGAGCGACACCACTGGCTGGCTGGAGGCCTACTCCGAGGTTGACGCCAAGCTGATCAAGCTGGCCGGCAAGAACGGCAAGGCCCTGCGCCTGGATGAGTCCGAGGCATTCATTGAAGGTATGTCCAATCAGATGGCCACCGCGATGTTCTACAGCGACACCGCGTCTGCCCCTGAAGAGTTCATGGGTCTGGCTCCGCGCTTCAGCTCTCTGTCTGCTGAGAACGGCGGCCAGATCGTAGACGGCGGCGGCACGGGTGCGGACAACACCTCCATCTGGTTCGTCGTATGGTCCCCCAAGACCGTCTCTCTGCTGTATCCCAGCGGTTCCAAGGCTGGCATCCAGCGCGAGGACCTGGGTCGGGCGACCAAAGAGAATTCTGATGGGAGCATGTATGAGGTGTTCCGCGATCACTTCGAATGGGATGTCGGCCTGACGGTTCGGGATTGGCGGTATGTCTCCCGGGTGGCGAATGTGGACGTGTCCGATATCGCTGTCGACGGCAAGTCTGCCGGCACCGATCTGGACAGCCTGATGATCGACGCATACTACAAGCTGCGTCAGCGCCGGGTGCGTAATGGTAAGGCGGCCATCTACTGTTCCACCGAGGTGAAGACTGCGCTGCACAAGCTGGCCAAGTCGAACTCCAATGTAAACTTGACCATCGAGACTTTTGAAGGTCGCGAGATTGTCAGGTTCCTGGGGATTCCGATTCGCGAGTGTGATGCGATCCTGACCACTGAGCAGCAGGTAACCTGAATGTGACCAACTCCCCCCGGGGTGCAAATCCCCCGGGGGATGTTCCAAACTTGAACATGAGGTAAATGAAATGATTTTCTCAAATGAAGCTATCTTCTCCGATGATCAGGCGATTACCGCCGACGCTGCTTCCACCAACATCATCGACATGGGGGTGGCTGCTGATCTTGGCAAAGGCGTCCCGATGCCGATCCTGGTACAGGTCACCGAGGCTTTCAATAACCTGACTTCTCTGAAAGTAACGTTGCAGGTCGATGACAACGCGTCGTTCAGTAGCGCCAAGGATGTCCAGTCGGCAACGATGGTTTTGGCCGATCTAACCCAGGGCGCACAGTTCCCGTTCAATTATGTACCGCAGGGTACGGATGAACGTTATTGGCGACTGAATTATGACGTGACTGGCACTGCTCCTACCACGGGCAAGGTTGTCGCCGGCCTGACCATGGGTAACCAGAGCAACAACATCTAAGGAGCGAACTGTGAAGGTAAAGGCAACACGTAAAGGCTATTGGGACCTGAAGATTCGGGAACCTGGAGATGTTTTCGATATGGGCATCAAAGGGAAACTTCCTTCTTGGGTTATCAAGGTCGGGGGCGGACGAAGGAAACCGGAAGAAACTACCGCCTCCGACACCGAATCTACCTCTGGTAGCGGCAGTGGTGGGGCTCCTCAGTTCGATTAACCTTACCTGACCCCCGGTTAGTCCGGGGGTTTTTCAAATCGATCATGGTGACAAACAATGGCCACGGTAACCGACATCTGCAATACAGCCCTATCCTACGTCGGAAGTCGGGGGACAATCACCAGTCTGGATGAAACTTCCACCGAAGCCAGGGTCTGCAAAGCTCATTATGAGATAACACGGGACGTTGTTTTATCCGAAGCCGATTGGGGCTTTGCTTCTGCCAATCGAGTTCTGGCCCAATTGAGTGAGGATCCCCCAACCGGTTGGTCCTACGTCTATGAATATCCGAACAATTGCTTGAAGGCACGTTTTCTGGTGCAGGCCAGTCGTACGGCTGATCGTCTCCCATTCGCGGTAATGATGAACAATGACGATTCGGATATGGTCATCGCTTGTGATGTAGACGAAGCGCAACTTCGTTACACTAAACGAGTCGAGAATCCTGCACTATTTCCCCCGTTGTTTGCTGAAGCATTCGCTCTTCGTCTGGCTGCCAGAATTGCAATGCCGATTGTGCGTGAACCGAAGATGGTTACGACGTTGATGCAGAATTACTCCCAGGCCAGGGCGATTGCTATTGCTGCCAGCATGAATGAGTCCCAGCGGGATGAACCGGTCGACGCTGATTGGATCCAAGCGAGGGACGAGTAATGCCCCAAAGAGTTGTCCAGCCCAGTTTCACCGGTGGAGAACTGGCACCGTCTCTGCATAAGAGAAGCGATCTCGCCAAATATTCGAGTGGACTGAAAACCTGTCTCAACTTCTTCTGCCATCCCCATGGTGGAATCAGCAATCGGGCAGGTTTTGAATTTATCGTTGAAACCAAGGATTCCTCCAAAGCGTCCCGGCTGATCGATTTCCAATTCAATGCGGACGATACCTATATTCTGGAATTCGGTGATCAATACATGCGTGTTATTCGTTTGGGCGCTCAAGTTGAACTTGCTTCCACTCCATCAGCCTGGGCGTCCGGAACGACTTACGCAAAGACCGACCACGTTAGTTATGGCGGGGTGAACTACTATAGCAAGGTGGATTCTAACCTCGGCAATCAGCCGGACATCAGTCCGACTGAGTGGTATCCACTAACTGGTCTGGTGGTGGAAATTCCCACCCCATACCTTGAAGCAGAACTGTTCGATATCAAGTTTACCCAATCGGCCGATGTGATCACTTTGGCCCATAAAAACCATCCGATCAGTGAACTGAGTCGAGCAGGTCACACTTTGTGGTCATTGGACACCATAACCTTTGGAGCGAACGTCGATGCTCCTACAGGTTTGATTGCTACACCGTCGGGGATGGACGACGATGATCTGACTTACTATTACCAAGTGACAGCAGTCGACGAAGATGGCAAGGAATCCCTGCCTTCAACTGAAGCATCGGCACTGGTGGATAGCAATTGGCAGGTAGGCGAGAAGGTCGACCTGTCCTGGACGGCAGTAACCGGCGCTGATCGCTACAACGTCTACTGTTCAAGGTCAGGATTGTATGGGTATATCGGCACAACTTACGGGACGGCATTCGTCGATACGAACATTTCCCCCGACACCAGTGATACTCCTCCAATTGCCAAAGACCCGTTCGCCTTTTCCGGGGATTATCCCGGTGCGGTCGGTTATCACCAGCAGCGATTGGCGTATGCGAGTACGACTAATGAAATCGAAAAGATCATATTCAGCAGGATTAGTGAATTTCACAACCTGAATGTGTCTTTCCCCCAAAAGGCCAGCGACGCCATTACCATGCGGTTGAACTCGAATGAGGTCAATGAAGTCCGGCATCTGATCTCCATGAACGATCTCATTGTTATGACCAGCGGGGCTATTTGGAAAATCACATCCGGCGACAACGGGTTCAGCTTCGATAATATCCGGGCCTATCCGCAGTCTAAGAGTGGGGCGAGCAATATGCGCCCTCTTGCTGTCAATGAAACCGTTCTGTACACCCTGCCGAAGAGTGGTGTGGTGCGTGACCTGACCTACACTCTGGAAGTCGATGGTTACGCCGGTAACAACCTGTCAGTGATGGCGGACCACATGTTCCGAGGATACTCCATGGCGAGTTGGGCCTATGCCCAGGAGCCCGACTCGATCGTATGGGTGGTGAGAAGCGACGGCACCATGCTGGGTTTGACTTACCTGCGCGAACACCAGATCTGGGGGTGGCATCGCCACACTACTGATGGGTATTTCGAAGATGTAGCCGTTATCTCCGAAGGTGACATTGATGCGGTCTATGCGGTTGTGCGTCGGACTGTAAACGGGAACACTGTTCGTTATATCGAACGAATGCATGAACGGATCGATGATGTCGTTGAAGATGCCTTTTTTGTTGACTCAGGTTTATCCTATGACGGTGCTCCTGTAACCACATTGGCGGGACTGGATCATCTTGAAGCTAAGTCTGTTGTCGCCTTGGCAGACGGTAATGTGGTTCGTGATTTAACAGTAACGTCCGGATCGATAACTCTTCCCTATAGTGCCTCGAAGGTTCACGTGGGGCTTGAATATGAATGCGACGCCGCCACCCTGGAACCGCCGATTGAAGGAACTATTGGTAGAGTGAAGAGCGCGTCTCGATTGATCGTCAGTCTGCTGGATTCCCGTGGATTGTGGGCCGGGCCAGATGAAGATAATCTAGTTGAGATGAAACAGCGATACCTGGAAGCTTGGGGGGACCCGACGGAGCTGTTCACTGGTGATGTGGAGATCGGCATTGAAGCATCCTGGGAGAACCGTGGTGAACTGTTCCTGCGCCAGAAGGACCCTCTCCCGTCCACCATTC
>QNAF01000196.1 GCA_003641405.1 Candidatus Zixiibacteriota bacterium
AGCAGCCATGAGAAAACTACTGACCATCATCAACACTATGCTCGCAAAAGGAGAAAACTGGAATCCAAAACTCACTTGACAGCAAAGACAGTCCCTACTGTTGATATTCACAGCGACCTGCATTGGCGGCCAATAGAAAATACGCCCAGGAGGACTCGAACCCCCAACCTTCTGGTCCGTAGCCAGACGCTCTATCCAATTAAGCTATGGGCGCATTACTTAATATCCAAACAGATCGTAATAGTAGCTACTCCCCCCCACTCTTGTCAACTGTTTTGATTTTGGCTTCTATCGCCTATTCGGTCTGGAGCCAGAGTATCAGCACCGCCACAATCACAAATGCGAGGAATATGCTTACCAGCATGACCCAATTAGTACCGGAATCGGAACTGTTGTCGCTCTGAGTTTCGCCGGAAGGTGAGCTGAAACTGGATAGTTTCTCTATCCAGGCATCTTCAGCAGCCAGGACATCCTCGTTCTCTTCCTTTATTGTAAAGACTTCGATTGGCGGCAACGGAGATTCATCGACACTGATAATTTCGATAGCGATAATCGAGACGTTGTCAGAGCCGCCCCGGTCGTTGGCCATCTGGATCAGATCAGCAGTCATTTTCTCCAGATCGTCCTGATGCCTGCGGGCTACTTCGAATATCTCGTCATCATCGGCAAATCCGCAGAGGCCGTCGGAGCAGAGGATAAACTTATCACCGGCTGCCACTTTGATAACACGGCAGTCAATAGCCACGTTCTCGCGCACTCCGAGGGCTCGTGTAATGACGTTTTTGCCTACAAAAGAGCTTGCCTCTTCTTCGGAAAGGTCTTGGGTCTCCTGTATTTCCGCTACCCAGGAGTGATCTTTTGTCAGTGGTTCCAGGTCTCGCTGTCGTAGTCGATAAGCCCGGCTGTCGCCCACATGCGCAACTGTCATGATATCCGACTCAAGCGCAACGGCTACGATTGTGGTTCCCATACCGGCGAGAGCCTGATCCACCAATGCCATATTGAATATAGACCGATTAGCCAGGCGGATGGACTTAACGAGAATCTCACCGTTTGGTGGAAGTGTCTGGTTGATCCCGATTTTCGAATCATCCAGCAGTGGTCGGCTGAAATGAGTGAAAGCATTCAACACGGTCTCAGAGGCGGTCATGGATGCCACTTCACCGGCCTGGTGTCCGCCCATACCGTCACAGACAGCATACACGTGATGGTTTTCGTCGAGGTGGATGAAATCCTCGTTGCCCGATCGGACCAGACCTACATCCGTTTTCCCGACTACTTTTACTTCAAACGCCAAAGGGCATCCTTGCTGCTGATTCCAATGTTCACCGGTCACGCATCCGCTGTTTCAACAAGCTAATGTAAAGCAAATATCACGCGACAACACAATCCACACAACAAAAAAAAGACCTCGGCGGGCGCCAGGGTCTTTTTGGTGGTGTTGATAAAAGGGAATGAGGGGCTATTTCATCAGAATCATTTTTCTACTCTGGGCATAACTCTGCGTGACCACACGGTAGAAATACACACCACTGGACAGATTGTAGCCGCTAAACTCGATTTCATGTGGTCCTGTGCCAAGCATGCCCAGTTCTCGACCTTCTACCTGCCGTCCAAGAATATCGTAGACTTCAAACCGTACTGTCGAAGCAGTTGGCAGATCAAAGGCGATAGTCGTGCTGGGGTTAAACGGGTTGGGATAGTTCTGGTGCACAGTAAAGGAGGCTGGCAGACCGTCCGGATCGCTCGGATCTTCGACATCGGTGATCGTTCGGTAGATATCGACTGTGCTCTCGACCTTCTGAGTAGTGTCAAGGTTTGAGTAGACAGAGTAGGAAACAACATTCAGCGTATCCACTGCCCAGAGAGGTGCCCTGATTGAGAAATACACAGTGACAATCTCGTTCGGGTCTGCGTAGACAAAGCTGTCAGGCTCAAAGGCTTCCCAGTCGTTTACACCGGTGCCGCCCGGTTGAGACATGCTCAGGTTAACGGAATAGAAATCAAGGCCGTCGCCGTCATTGCGAACTTCCACCGGAATCGTAATAGTGGCACCGGGTGCTACGACCTGCGCCCCCGGCAGGGTTATTCCGGTAATTGCCACAGTGCTGGTCGCCGACAGCTGAACATTCTGTCCAGATAGGTCGTTCCAAATAGGGTCGCCCGTAACCACCGTAGCCAATCGGCCGTTGATCTTGAAGGTAATCGTGTCGTTAGCTACCGCGCCTTCGTCTACACCAGGTGTCTCTCCATCATCACCGTAAACAGGCATGAAGCCGAATCCACCGGCTGTTATGACTGCTTTGCGACCACAGAGGATACCGTCAGGATCAAAAGCCTCAATAATTGTTCCTGCCGGCATAAGTGCTCCGTTGAGTGTGGAACTGTACAGTGTATCAAAGAAATCCGTGTAGAACGGTGTTACCTGAATCTCTTGCGCCTGTACACCCGTACACAAAATGGCAGCCAATCCCACCATCAGGACCAAGCTCGTCAATCTTCTTTTCACGCTTTCACCACTCTTGTTGTTGGCCGACCGAACGGAATCGATCGGCCAATCAGTAAGGTTTTATCCAAATCAGAATGCTACTTAAGCAGCATCATCTTTCGAGTTTCAGTATAGTTATCGGCGCTAAGGCGATAGAAGTAAACGCCAGATGCAACCGCACTGCCATTTTGATCACGTCCGTTCCAGACAACCTGATTCTCACCCGAGGAGGCTTCACCGTCAAACGGAGTGGCAATCAAGCGACCAAGGACGTTGAATACCTCAATCTTCGCAGTTCCGGTATTCGGTAGCGAGAAGCTGATAGTCGTGGTCGGGTTGAACGGATTTGGGTAGTTCTGGTCGAGTGAATAGCTGATCGGTACGTTGTCCGTATCCGTTCCGCCAGTCGATAGGGCTACGACCTCGACGCAGTCACCATTGGTGGACCAGACGAAGTCGTCTGTTGTCCGAGTCTCACCGACTTTCAGGTAGAAGTTATCGCCGGGCAGCATACCGGTTGTTTCTTCACCGGCATCATCGGCATAGACAGGCATGAAACCGAACTTACCGTGGGTGGTAAGTGTGAAACTTCCGATGAGGCTATTATCATCCGCGGCGTGAGCGGTAATAGTCGTACCGGCCTCGACAAGGTGTCCATCAACTGTCAGGTTGCGGGAGTAGAGATCGATCCAGTTGGTTGTACTTATGCTGGCCTGGTCGATCCCTGGTGTAGTAACTACCCTGTTTTTTACAGGCATTCCTTCAGCCGCAATCGCGGTTCCGCCGAAGGTCCCGGGGTATGTCAAAACGTCATTCTCGACAACCTTCAACCAGTATCCGCTACACGTGCTCATTGTTTCAAGTGTATTGAATTCGCCTCCGTCGGGCCTGTAGATCGCAATTCCTGTTACAGGATCAAACCCGACTGCCACGACCAGGTTGTCAAGGATGGGTCCAAGGGCTGATGAGGTTGCCATATCCACCTCAGGCAGATACGAAACTAGATTCCACCGCGCTGTAAGAGCTATTGGTGTTGTCTCCGGGACCGGTAGTCCGGTTACCTCCAGCGTTATCAAATCGACATCAGGATCGATGCGAACCAGGTAGCCGCTAAGGTGATCGACATCCCACAATGTCGAGAATTCAGGCAGGTCTGGATCATATGTTAAGCCACCCTGCTCGAAGCCTCGAACAACTTCAACGGAACCCATGATCGGGGATAGTACTTCCGCGATGTCATCAGACTCGGTATCGACATTCCAGCTAATAAGATTCCAGCCGCCAACCAGGTCACATTCTTTGAGAACCTCGCCACGGACTTCCAAACAGACCTGAACTTCTATGTTTTCAGTGGGATAAACCGTATTGCCGTAGGCCACTGCTTGAAGTCCATTGATCGTGAACCAGATAGTCTCACCAGCCACAACTCCATCATCACCCAACTCACTGCTTGCGCGGTAGACAGGCATATATCCGTAGCTGCCGGCAAGAGTTACTGTAAATTGGCCAACGAGGAGAGAATCCGGAGTGAAAGCTTCGACTACGGATCCTACTGGTACTGGTGCTCCGAAGTATGTGTTTCCTTCGGCCGGGCAACCATAGTCTACCCATGAGATCGTCTCGATCAATTCCTGTACCGGCTCGAGGATGATGATGCCGCCCTTGTCACCAAAATTGTTGTTTTCAATCTTGCCGGGGTAGTAACCGTCTTTGTATGCATACAAATCAAAGGGAATAGTAGTGATATCATCGAATGCAAACGATCCGATGCTGGACGAGGTGGTTGTCATGAGAATTGCGCCTGTCGGGTAGTCATCCCACAGTTCGACGGTGGCACCCTCAATTTCGTTCATGTCGGGATCAACAACGTAGCCACAGACGAAATTGGTGGCTGTGCCGACAATCGTACTTCCGGGAATGTACCCGGGGATTTCAACTTCGGGACCTTCGCCGCAGTCGCGAATGAACGCTATCGAAGGCATCGCTGAATCTTCACCGAGGACAAATTCATAAGCACCATCCTCGATTTCACAACTCAGGGCGAAATGCATAGTTGCGAAGAGTTGCTGTGAGCCAACAGGTACCAATGGCGGTTCATCGACGTTGGCATAAATCGATACCTGATCCATGTTGTTATATACAGTTTCGTAAGCACCTTTGCTGTCCATGTATTCAACGGCGGAGCCAACAAACGAGACGGAATCAAGATGGATCTCTTCGTTGTCCCAGGCAAGCACGAGTGACATACCTTCCAGCGGACAACTATTTGAGAACAGCACCGGGACTTCAAGTCTCATGCCGGGAACAGCGGGAGTACTCACAACGATGATCGTATCTGCGCTTGGCAGCCGGACAACGTTGACGTTGACAATAGCCATCGTTTCGGGCAGGCAGGGCCAGGCTGTGTCAGAAGGATTGCTGCCAGCGAAAACGAGAGTGTCGGCATATGTGCCGAACGTTTCAAAAGTGCGCTCGTACGTGAGGAATGTGGATGATGGCGTTGTACCCTCGGATGGACTTGCAATGAAGTATCCGGGGTTTGTGGCGACCCAGTAAATTTCGCTTGGTCCGCTGCTGGTGAGCATCACACTGTCACCTAACGACACCGTCTCGCCCTCAAAGATCGTGAAATTGAATTCAGAGTCTTCCACGGTCAGGACAGGGCATGGCCATACTACCAGAGAAACATGGACGAATTGCGGGGAGTTGCCGGCCTCCTCCGAACTCACCATGATTGAATCATAGTACGATCCCGGAACCAGCGAGTGGTAATTCACCATAAACACCACGCTGTCCGGGGTAACGCCAGTGGGGTCTGAC
>QNAF01000197.1 GCA_003641405.1 Candidatus Zixiibacteriota bacterium
ATTCAGTGTTCCACAGGTCAGCGTACTGTCGGCCAATCAACCGACCATAATATATCAACCTGACGAAATCGCGCCGGTAGTCGAACACAAGATTACCGAGGTAGTCAGGGAAATTCGGCAGCTTCTTGTTCTTAAAATTCACTCGTACCGCTTCGTCAATAGAAACTATGACAATAAGGCTGTCTACAACCAACGTAGAGTCAACTTCATAGTTGTACACAACGGGGTAATCTTTGATGCGGTTGTAGTTCAGCGCCAGGTTGCCGCCGGCAAACAACTCTTCTGTCAGTTGTACCGCACCGGACAGCTCCACCCCGGAATGAAACGAACCGTTCACGTTGATTGTGACATCACGCCCTTCCTTCGAACCGGCGTACTCCAGAATCTCATTGCTGAAATCCATATAGAACAGGTTGGCACTGGCTGAGTAACGCTCCGTGCGATATGACGCCCCCAGCTCGAAATCATAGAGCCGCTCAGGAATAGCGGTGGGATCGCCGGAAGCTTCGTAGAGGATATCTCCCGCATAGATTCCGACTGAGTCAATCCTCTCAAGTGAAGGAAACTCACCGGCCTTGTCCGCATCGTAAATGTCGTTGTCAGTGGGCGTCCGTGAAGAGACAGCCGCACTTGCGTACAGGTTCGCACCCTCACTCAATTCGTAGTTGAAACCAAGTCGGGGTGAGAAGAACAGCCAGTCGACCGCGAAATCATAGCCGGGAAACATTCCCATCCTCTCCTGATCAAGCGCATACCGCTCGTATCTTACCTGGGCCGTAGCCTGCGCGCTGAGACGGTCTGTCAACTGCAGGAATTCCTGGCCATAGATCGACGCTACCTGCTTCTGGCCCAAGTGGTGGTAGTAGCGATAGGAATGATCACCTTTGGGGCCGAAATGTTCAAACCAGACAACGTTTCCCCAGTGCTCGCTTTCGAACAGGTAGAACGAGCCGCCGAGCGTGTGAGTCCCGCGCTCGTGCTCATAATCAAGTCGTGGACTCCAGCCCCACTGGCTCTTGTAAACCCACTTCTGCCGCACTAGGTCACCTTCGAGTGGCAAGATCGAGGCAATACCATACTCCGCATAGTCCTGATCCGGTTTATACTGCTCGTAGTATCCCTTGCCGCGAATATAGTAGAGTGTGTTGGACAGCGTGGCGCGGTCACTCAGGCGATACGTATTGTGGAGTTGATAGTGCGGTTGGTTGAAATTGTCAGTGGCGTTGTCATACGTGAGGGATTCGTATCCGTCGATTCCCGGATTCGCTCGCCAGTTCTGCTGAAGTGTTTCACGTCCCACGCCGTAGTAAGCCAGATGGGTGACCATGGGACCGCCGTATACGTGAAGCTCGGTCGTCATGCGAGGATCAAGCCGCGCCACCGAGAAATAGTACGACCATCCCCGGTACCAGCTTCCCACACGATAGCCACCTGTCTTTTGCTTGGAGAACCGCCCTCCAAACATCCAGCGGCCGTCGATCAAGCCGGATGAGTACTCAAGGCTCTGTTTGTAGATATCACCCACGGACTTGCCATCGGACGTATACTCCCCGTATCCCGATGTCAGCGCCACCCTGCGTTCTCTATCAAAGCCTGTCGTCACAACATTAATGGAGGCACCGAATGACGCATCACCATAGAGCGAATTGCCTACCCCGCGTTGAATCTGTATGTCGGTGATATTGGCTGCAAAATCCGGCAGATCCACAAAGTACGTGGCGTTATCTTCCGGATCGTTCAGGGGCACTCCGTTTATGTAAGTGGCTACCCTCTTGTCTGTGAAACCGCGAACGCTGATATAGCTGTACCCAAGGGCACCACCACCATCAGTATAGGCATGAACATTTGGTGTTGACTGAAGCAACAACGGGAACTCACCCACCGTGTAGTCACGTTCTATCTCCTCGCGCGAAATGTTATCGAAGGCCATCGGGCTGACTCCCGGTTTGGCACGGTCACCGCGCACCACGATCTCACCGCCCGGATAATAGCGCTCTTCCAGCGCGACAATTTCAGGCACATCATCCACGCCAAACTGTTGCGGATGATAACCGACCGACGAGAACGTAACGCGGCTGATTTCGTCTTTCAGCACAAGCGTGTAGCGACCGCTTTCATCAGTAGTGGTGCCGACACCCGGCATGTCCGTTACAACCGACACAGCCGGCAACGGATTTCCTCCCGAGTTAGTGACTCGCCCTGTCAGTTCCGACCCCAGAACGCTTGCCGTCCCGGCGATCAATATGACAAACGCGATAAAAACAACTGTGAACAATCTCATGACAGCAACCTCCACTAAACGTTAACTGTTCAGCGAGATTCCGCCCTGATTCGATAGGCAGGCCCAAAACGGGCCGAGGTGATGTGGTTCAACATCTCCGTTTCCCTACGCCGGCATTACCCGGATCAGGTCGAGGGGGTATGTTCTCAGGCAGCATTTATTTCGCCACCCCCAACGGAACTCTTTCTCTATAGGAATTCTACGCGACAGCGAACGGTTACGCAAGAGGATTTTTGGAGCAGACCGAGGAGCTTTCCCAAAGCGAAGTCCAGCCCGTTCTTGTGATATGAAATAGCCCGCCCCTGACTACTCGTCCTTGATCTTCGTGAGAGCGCCGAGAACTTCGTCCAGCTGCTCCCTGCGAAATGTCACGCCCTTCTTGGTCGGCAACCACTCTTCTTCCTTGCTCAGGAAGTATATTCTCAGCGTTACCAGGTCGTGCCCTTTGTATTCCGTGCTCTCGATGATAAGTCTTTCGGTCTCTGATCTTTCCAGTTCAAATCGCATCAGTATTATCCTGCTGTATTAATCTAACGTTTGTACCCAATTTTCCGAAGGAACTTCATCCGTTCTTTCTTGTCGTCAGCGGTCTCGATCCCTATTGGGGCCTGCCCATCAATAACACCCTTTACGCCCCGTCCAAGGTCGGTTTCTGCAACGATCACCTGAAGCGGGTTGGCGGTAGCACAGTAAATGCCGCAGACCTCATCCACGGCCTTTACGCGACCCAGCACATTGATAGGGAAACCATCCTTCATAAAAACAAAGAATGAATGCCCGCAACCTACATCGAAAGCCGCCTGCTGAGCCATTTCGGTCAATTCGGCGTCGTTTCCGTCGGTACGCACCAGTCGCTGTTGCGACGCTTCGCAGAACGCTATGCCGAATTTGAGGCTCGGCGATGACGTTACCAGCGTCTCATAGAGGTCTTCCACTGTCTTGATGAAATGTGTCTGACCAAAGATGACATTAACACCCTCGGGGATGTCAATCTTTACCAGGTGCTCTTTGTAGAGATTACTCGCCGCCATTATTCTCCTCGAATATTGAAGCTTCCAACCCATCGTTTATGATCGGATTACGATAGTACTCCGTCCCCGCGAAATCCACACCAAAGAAAAACGCCGTCTTCCCTTTACCACGAATGCTGAATTGTCGCGGCAGCCAGATATCGTCATCCGCAGGGCCGTAAAGGATTGACATGCTCAACTCCTTGAGCCTGAACATCATCTTTTTGACAAGCCTGGCCGGGGAGAAATCCACTCGCACAAGATGGAACGCCTCTGCCTCGAAATAGTAATCGCCGTTCAACAGTGTGTCGGATTCCTCGATGGCTCGCACCTGGAATTGATGACAAACGAAGCCTTCCACTCTCTCTGCCGCCACACCGAGATACGTGATTTCGTACAAGTTCCGTCGCTCCGGATGGAACGGCCTTAATATTGGGTGCGAGATGTCGAGTATCTTGTGCTTGCGTTTCTTCTCCAGACGCTCTTGTGCCTCTTTGCGCAGATCCTCTTCGCTCCTGAGTTGTCCGTCTTTGTAGTACTCAAGATAATCCTCGTGAAACCAGACACTATCTTCGCAATACATGATGTACACCTTCTTAACCAGGCGCACTTTTTCGCAAAAACCGTTCTTCCTGTCGTCTTCACCCTCAACGTACTCAGCCTCCAGGACAACATCGTGGAGTTGACCGGCCTGATTCCTGTCAACCGCAAGGATCCGATCAATAAGAGCTTCCGGGTCAATTCCGTTATCGTGCTGAGCGACACAGGTAGTCGTCAGCAGAATAAAGAAGAAGAGCATCATACGACCGCAAGCTTTCATGCTACTCATCCTCCTCGATAATGATTTTCTCTATCACGTCCCCAATGATAATCTGGTCGATAATCTCCAGGCCGCCGGTAATCTGACCAAACACCGTGTAGCGTCCTTCGAGACGGGGCTGAGCGGCAAGGGTAATGAAGAACTGCGAGCCGCCGGTACCACGACCGGAAGTCGCGATCCCCACGGTTCCCCTGATGTAGGGCTCATCGGAATACTCACACCGGATGAAATGCGCCGGCCCACCCCAGCCATCACCGCGCGGGTCGCCACCTTGCACAACAAAACTGGGCTCTACGCGGTGAAACGTGAGACCGTCATAAAAACCGTTTTCTGCCAGCTCGATGAAGTTCAGCACGGTCAGGGGGGCGATATCGAAATACAACTCGATTTCCAACTCACCACGACTGGTCAGAACAATCGCATATGGATTGTGAGTATACTTCTCAATCGCTTTTTGGATTCTGCCCTGAGATATCCGTGTCTGAGCCGGCGACACCATTCCCTGTCGATTTTCTTTGAGCTTCTCTTTGTATACCTGGGCCGCCTCTGAGCGAACGATGTATTCCGGATCAAAAAGACCGGCAATCAGTAGTTCCATCAAAGCCGTATCTCTGCCCATTTCATCCAGAAACTCACCCGCCACGCCCACAACAGACCGGCGCACATCAACATCACTACCACGAACCATCAGTGTTTCCATTTGCGGCAAATAGTCAGTCAACTTGCGTTCGGCTATCTGATTCAACGCCAGGACGACCGGTACATAATCCGGATCAACAAGAGCCTTCTGGATATAGAAGTCTATATTGGCTGAATCCACCCTTGCCAGCTCGCTGAATGCCGATGCCCTCACCAGCGGATCCTCATCGCTGAAAAGTACTGCCAGGCGAGGAATGACACTTCGCTGGTCGGTCTTGCCATAGGCTTCCGCACAGGCTGCGCGAATCCGTGGAGTCGGAACCTCAAGCAACAATGAGTCAACCAACCCCACCATCCGATCTTTCTGTACGGTGGCAAGGTACGTGATCGCCGCTATCACAAGGTTCTCGCTCAGATCCGAACTCAAGTGCATTCTCGCGGCCTGAACGGCCAGATCGCTCTCAAGCGCTCCAAGTGCGTCGAGCACGACCGCAATAAGTCTCTCATCGGTGGTCCGCTGTAACTTACCGGCAAGAAACGCGGCTGCGTCACCGCC
>QNAF01000198.1 GCA_003641405.1 Candidatus Zixiibacteriota bacterium
CACGATATCTCACAAGAGGCTTTTCTCCGTGTGTACAAGTCTGCCAGGACTTTCGACTCCAACCAGCCGTTTTCGCCGTGGTTCTACACCATTATCGCCAATCTCAGCAGAACCTGGCTTCGCAAGCGGACCCGTCGGGACCATCGCATGGTGGATGTTGATGAGGTGTCCTACCTGTTGGTCAGTGACGACGACCCGGAGCGTGCACTGGTGCAAAAAGAGATGGCCGTCCGGCTTCGGAAGGCGCTGATGGAGCTTGCCTTCGATGATCGCGAAATAATAACGCTTCAGCATTTCAGAGGCATGTCATACGATGAAATCGCCAACATGCTGAACATTCCGAGGGGCACGGTTATGTCGCGCCTGTACTACGCTCGAAAACGCCTGGCCGGGCTGATGAGGAGAAGTGATGGATAATAGACTCCGACAATTGCTGGCTGGATACGTAGACGGAGAGTTGTCTCCGGACGAGTTGGCCCGATTCGAGAAGGAGTTGGCCGTCAACCCTGAGCTGCTGGCCGAGCTGAAAGAGTTCAAGAAGCTTAAGGAGGTTACCGGCACCATGAAATACGCCGATTTGCCGGACGAAGTCTGGGAATCTTACTGGGCATCGATCTATAGAAAAACCGAACGCGGGATCGGGTGGATACTGATGTCGCTCGGTGCTATCGTACTGCTTTGTTTTGGTGTGTACGAAGGTTTCAGTGAACTTTATCTTAACCCGGACTGTCCGCTCTGGCTGAAAGTCGGCCTTACTGCCGTTGCGGGTGGTGCCGTGTTTTTGCTTGTGTCCTACGGCCGCGAGCGCATTTTTGCCTACAACCGTGAACGCTACCGGGAGGTTATAAAGTGATTATCGTCAGCAGCGAAAACATCGAAGGTAAACGGATCGTAAAAGCACTTGGACTGGTCAAAGGGAACACGATCAGGGCGCGCCACATGGGGCGAGACATCGCGGCCGCTTTCCGCAACATTGTCGGTGGTGAGATAACCGACTACACGAAGATGATGGCGGAATCGCGTGAGCAGTCAATCGACCGCATGGTTGCTGACGCAAAGAAACTCGGCGCCAATGCGATCATCATGGTTCGCTTGTCGACATCTTCAATGATGCAGGGAGCTGCCGAACTCCTCGTCTACGGCACCGCTGTCGTGGTGGAGAATGAGTAGGGGAATAATGACTTGTAATGACAAGCAGGTCGGGTTCCAAACAATGACCATTTGTGTGAGAAAACCGACAATCTGTCTAGTTGTGTTGGAGGTTGTGAGAGCATGAATCGTCCTAAATGGGTCAGGGGAGTACAGTAGTACAGTAGGTCAGGACCCTTGCGGTCCTGACAGTTTTCTTGTACTCTATTGATGTGTCTAATCTACGACGATACGATCCTGAGGGACGGCCGGTATTTGTGACGTGCGTGACGTACAATCGTGCTCCTATTCTCACAGATACCTTCGCCATCGCTTCTGCCAGCTATCGATACGTACGTCAGTTGGGTGCGAAGGCTGTGGCATGGGCAGTGCTTCCAGATAACTTGCACGCGGTGGTCGAGCTTGGGGATACCTCGCTTTCCGATGCTGTCCGTTTTTTCAAAGCGAAGTTCAGCGGTCAGTATCGCAGTGCCTGCGGTGTGAAGAGTGGACGCATCTGGCAGCACCGCTTTTGGGATCATATAATCCGTGATGAGGAAGATTACGCTCATCATATCGATTACATTCATTACAATCCGGTCCATCACGGGTTGGTGCTCAGTCCGTTTGATTACGCATTTTCATCAGCCCATCGATGGAGGGAAATGGGTTACTATGATAGAACCTGGGGTATGGTCAAATTGCCATTGGTAGAAAAGTCGTATGGGGAATAAAGATGTCAGGACCGCAAGGGTCCTGACCTACAGGGCTTGGAGTAGCTTGTTGCTACCCGATCTTCAGCTACTTCAGCAACAGCATCTTGCGGGTGCGGGAATGTTCATTGGCTTCAAGACGGTAGAAGTAGATTCCGCTCGGCGATGAACCACCATTCCAACTATATGTGTGCGAGCCGGCCTGTAGATGATCGTTCACCAGAGTGGCTATTCTCTGGCCGAGGACATTGAAGATTTCCAACCTGACTCTGGCAGGTTCCGGTAGGTAGAAACTGATCTCTGTGGTCGGGTTGAACGGATTGGGATAGTTCTGCTCCAGAGCAAAATCCGAGGGGAAGCTCTCGCCACCCGATTCATCCACTCCGGTTGTGCTCTTGATAACCACAACCGGTCCCCAACTCGGTACATAGGTGTTCAGGTCACTATCGACAAATCTCAAGAGAGAGCCGCCATTGAAAGCACAGGTGTCAAAAACGCATGAATCATGGGTTGGATTCGGCCAGGAGATTGCGTGAAACCAGTATGTTGCTATGTGTTGCCTGCCAGGAAGGGGGGCAAGACCGTCACCAAAAAAACGAGAACCAGAGAACTGGAACAACCTATGTGCGTTGACAGAATCGATATCTCTAACCCCTCCGCAAGGCTCCCATGACCCAATCCAGCCGTTAAATGCTTTCTCTGCAAGTGGGGAACACGCTGACGAATCTAATACAACATTAGGGTTATCCCATTTGAATCTAGCTGTGGCGGTGATCACGTTTTGAACGTCGTTGACGAAATACAACTCTAAGGCGAAAGTAAGGTCAGATTCCGGTGTACTTGATTGATCAGTCAGGACCAGAATAACGGAATCCGGTCCGCCCAGATCAAGGGGATCCTGCGTAGCCGTGGCTGCAACTGCCCCGATAGTCATTGTCAGAGATACAGTGATCGCTGCACGAAACATGGTCTTCCTCCTTAGACAAGTCTCTACTCATATATAACGAACCGGCTGTGAAAACGTCAATACTCATTCTTGCCAATTCACATATTCAGTAAAAAAAGCTCTTGACCAAATCAGGCTAATTGTGTATAATAATTATCTAGCCCGGTATAACGTGGCCGGGTGAGACACACTAAAGGATTTTTCAAGGTAACTTCTATTTAGCCACTGCTAACGAAAAAACTTAACCGCCCTCAACCCGCTTGACGGAGGTAGTATGTTTAGCAGTATATTACGCAAATCAGCCGGTGCGCTGATTATGCTGACCTTGGTCCTCACGTTGTCGCCAGGGACAGTCCGCGCCGAACTTGAACTCGAAATCACTACGCTGGATGTAATGGGCCTTCCGGGAGACCAGAATATCCCGGTTGAAGTTTGGATCAAGAATTATACCGACACCGTGGCCGGGTTTGAGTTGTGGTTTCAATTGGGTCATCCTGGCATGGCTCAGTTCGAAATTGCAGTCGACACATCTTTGTCGCTTATCTCCGGGTGGGATTTTCTGGACGTACGTTCGGTTGCAGGAAGTGACCAGAATGTCAAAGTTACGGCCCTTGCTGACATCACGGTGCCGTTCCTTGATCGTGGGTTTGCTCCTCAGGATGCCGGCAAACGGCTGTTCACGCTGCTGGTCTCCATTCCGTCCGAACCCGACCCGTATGCCAATCCCGTTGTTCCTATACATGTAGCTACAGTGATAGAACATTTCGGTTTCACCACACCGCAGGGGCAGTCACTTGGTATCTCGATTGAGGAAATCGTAGACACGAGTTATTTCGTGTGCGTTGTGTGGGGGCCACCTCCTGTGAACGAATGCCTCGAATACGAACAAGTCCCGTATCCGCCCTACGATTCAATATATATCAAAACAGAGTATATTGGATATGTCGATAGCAGCAAGATTGCCTTCGTGGATGGTTCCGCGACGGTAGCACCGGTGGTATGCGGGAATATCGATGGCTCGTTTGATGAAATGGTGACCGGTGCTGATCTGAGTTTGCTGGTCCATCATCTGTTTATCGATCTGGAACCACTGCAACTGGCGATATTGGGGAATATTGACGGCCAACCGGGTGGTGTGGACGGAACAGATCTGAGCTGGCTAATAGCAAACCTGTTCATTGATTTCCGCGAGCTTGAGTGTGCTGACCTGAGATAGCTTTGCGTGGTAGGTGCTATGCAGAGCGGGTGGTCCGGCGCGTATGCCGGGCCGCCCCTTTTTTTTGACCACAATTCTAAATGTCAGCGTTGTGTCGGGTCCTGATTCCGCAAAGCGGGATTGTGACCCGACACGCAGTGATCTGTCACGTTACATCATGTCACAGGATAGAGTCAGGTCTCATCCCACCTTTGGCGGGAAAGGACCTGACTTAACTTAGGGAGAGGTTTTCTTACGGTCCACGGTGCTGCCAGGCACCTGGCACCACCGTATGCGGACAGTTTTTCAACAGCCTGCTAAATATCGAATATCTTGCCGGGATTCAGAATGCCGTGGGGGTCAAACTGCTGCTTGATTTTGCGCATCAGGTCAACGGCCGGGCCATGTTCGGATTCAAACTGTTTCTTGTGACCCAGTCCGATCCCGTGCTCGCCGGAGATTGTCCCGCCCAGTGACAGCGTTTTCTCAATGATTTGATCGTTGATATGCATTGCTTCGTCCCACTCGGATTTATCTTCGCGCTTGGCGAGCATCAGCGCGTGCAGCAACCCCATGCCGACATGTCCGAACGTAAACATGGTGATGTCGTTCAGGTCACCAAGATAGTGACAGAATTCAACCATCTCTGGCAATTTCGAGATAGGGAAAGCGACATCGTTGCGGATAATGCTGTGTCCGGGTTTGAAGTGTTTCACGGAATCGGTAGCCCAATGGCGTATCTCCCACGGGCGGTGACCTTCGGACAGTGTCAAAGGCTTAGCTTCCAGTTCGAGGCAGATTGACTCAGCGAGTTTGCTGTTGGATTCGAGTGTTGCCTTCGGTCCGTGGAACTCCAGGAAAAGTATGGGGGATTCATCAAGACCGTATCCTTTGAGCTTGTTCAACGCGATAGCCAGTCGGCGATCAAGGAACTCGATAGCGGCCAGGTCAAGACCATATTTGCGCATCTCCGAAACAGCCTGTACCGCCTGTACGTCGGTTTTGAACACACATGCTGTCTGAAGGCGGTCTTCTGGCAGCCCCGCCAGTCTGAGTGTGATTCCGCAGATGATGGCAAGGGTGCCTTCGGAACCAGATACCAGATCAACCAGATTGTAGCCGCTGGATCTTTTGATAGCGCGATTGCCAATCGTCATGATCTCACCGGTACCGGTAACGATTTTGAGTGCCAGCACATACTCCCGCGTACCGCCATACATGACGGAGTAGATGCCACTGGCGTTGGTCGATACCATGCCGCCGATAGAGGCGATGTCTCCCGATCCGCCCGGCGAAGGGGGAAGGAAG
>QNAF01000199.1 GCA_003641405.1 Candidatus Zixiibacteriota bacterium
CCAGAGCTATCGCCAGATATCGGAAAAATCCGGTCGGGCAATCCACAAGCTGGAAGCTATCCACAAGCGAGCGGTCAGAAAACTGAGAAAAGAGCTTCGACAGACGGTCAAGGAGCTATTCGATCTCAACGGTCGGTCAAACCACGATTGTGTAATCTGTCGCTCACCACACCGGGCGGAAATAGACAAACTGATCAAACAGAAAATGCCAGAGCAGACCTGGCGGCCGGTTATGAAGCAGATCAGGGAGGCTTTTGGGTTGAAAATCACGACTCCACAGACACTGATAGGTCACAGGAAATATCATTAAGAATCAAACAACCACGAAAGGAGTAATAAATGCCAGAGAGTCAATCGGAGACGCGCAAAGTGAGAGGGGATCATTGTCTTAACGTGTTTGTTTCCCACGAGTTGAAAAGCCAGCTCAAGGAACTATCACAGAAGTATGACCGTACGGTGGCGGACATGGTTCGAGCGGTGCTTCGGATCGGGATCCCGATGATGGAAGGGATGTCACACGCCGAGGAAATAATGGTCCGCGAGTACATCCAACTATTCCGCAAACTCCGACAGGTCAAAGCGCTCAAAGAGATATAGTCTTGTAGGGCGGTTCCGTCTTCGAACCCGCCAATTGTCTCGTAGGTCGGAACCAACCACTTCGAGAGTAGGATGTAGGTCAGGACCCTTGTGGTCCTGACATTCGTGCGAAGCGCGAGATAACGGAGTCGGAACCGCAGGGGTTCCAACCTACAAATCTGAGTTGATTGGACTAACTGTCAGGCAGAGATGTGCGTACCGTCTGCGAAGGGTTTATCAACAAGTCCATCCGCGAGGATGACATTTGGGGGCGAGGATGACATTCTTGCCGGTTGTCAGGAATCCCCAACTATCCTATACTTGATAAGTATCGAAGTGGAACCGGTCACGGCAGGAGAAATCAGCATGATATTCGGAGCGCACGAATCTATTTCGGGCGGTGTACATAAGGCCATAGAACGAGGCAAGAAGGCCACCTGCGACACAATCCAGATATTCAACAAGTCCAGCAACCAGTGGCGCGCTGCCAAGCTCAAGCCGGAAGATGTTGATATGTTCTTCCGCCTTCAGGAGGAGCTTGGCGTTACGGTGGCTACTTCTCATACGAGCTACCTGATCAATCTCGCCTCACCGGACGAGGTATTACGCGAAAAATCGTACCTTTCACTGAAAGAAGAGATGGAGCGATGCAATCTGCTGAGAATCCCCAACCTCGTGATGCACCCCGGGTCTCATGTAGGCTCTGGCGAAGAAGCAGGGTTGGATAGAATAGCTGATGAGATCAACAGGCTTTTCGATGATCTCGCCAACAACAAATGCACTCTCCTGCTGGAAGCGACTGCCGGGCAGAGCTCAAACCTCGGTCATAAGTTCGAACAACTGGCCTACCTGGTTGAGAAGACTGAGAACAAGCAGCGTATAGGTATCTGCCTGGATACCTGCCACATTTTTGCTGCCGGCTATCCACTTTCATCCCCCAAAGACTACCGCCAGACTATGCAGCAGTTTGACGATATTGTTGGTCTGGATCGACTTCGAATTATGCATATTAATGATAGCATGCAGCCACTTGGCTCTCGCAAGGATCGCCACGAACATATCGGCAAGGGGCACATAGGCATCGAAGGTTTTCGCAGCATAGTTAATGATAAACGGCTCAAGAACGTGCCACTTATCCTTGAAACACACAAGGGTGAAGACCTCGCCGAAGACATCGAGAACCTGAAGGTACTTCGTGGGTTAGTCAAGTAAGTATGACTTCGGGGCCTGATGCTGAGACAGTCCCTACATCAGGAAACTACCCCGTCATCCACCTTGCCAACACCCAACAAATGGAGTAAACTACCGCCCTATGAAACTGGGAATTATCGGCAAACCGCAATCAGGCAAGACAACCGTATTCAACGCCGCGGCGAACCAGCAGGAAACTGTTGGTGATTTCAGCAAGGCCATTCACCGGGCACTGATAAAGGTCCCTGATAAGCGACTTGATGTCATAGCCGCTATTATCAAGCCTAAGAAAGTCACTCCCAGCCAGATAGAGTTCCTTGATGCGCCCGGTCTGTCCGGGAAAGGTAAGGAGTCCGGTACTGTTGAGATCAGTGACGATCTGCGCCAGGCTGACGCCTTTATGCTCGTGATTGATGCTTTCTCGCCGGATGCCAGAATCGAATCCGACATTCAGAGCCTCACCGATGAGATGATCCTGGTGAATCAACTCCTGGTAGAAAGCATCATTGACAAGCGAACTCGTAGGAGCAAGCTGACAGGAGACAAATCCCAGCTCCAGTTAATCGACTTGCTTCAGCGATGTCTGGAGACGCTCCAGCAGGAACGGCCGCTGTTGGACATGGAGTTCACTCAGGACGAAAACAAGATTCTGAAAGGCTACCAGTTCCTCACCACGAAACCCCAGTTGGTGGTTTTGAACATCTCCGAGGACGACATTACTCGAGCAGACGAAATCATTGACCAGTACCGACACCTCATTCAGCCGGGGAAACGTGAACTGGCCGCGATGTGTGGCAAGATCGAAATGGAACTCGTAGGCCTGGATGCCGATGAAAAACAGGCGTTCATGCAGGACCTGGGAATCAAGGCGTCAGCCACAGATACGGTGATCCATAAGTCGTATGCGTTGCTGGGTCTCATTTCATTTATCACTGCCGGCGATACGGATGTCAGGGCATGGGCCATTCGCAAGGGAACGACTGCTCAGAAAGCTGCCGGAGTAGTCCACTCGGATTTAGAGCGCGGATTTATTCGTGCCGAAGTCATCGCATTTGAGGATTACGCCGAGTATAAAACCTACCCGGCAATGAAGGCCGCGGGTAAGTTCCGGATAGAGGGAAAGGACTACGTAGTCGATGACGGCGACGTACTCAATATCCGGTTCAACGTGTGAGGGTTGCTCAATGCAGTATCTACACTCAACAAAAGACCATGCGATGCCGCCATGTGACATCAAATACTCCCATGATTGTTCAATTTCTGGGCAACCATGTCGATAGTATGAGAAGGTAGACAAAAACTGACAGAGTGAGGTTAGATTGACGAGCGTCATGGAGAAAGCCAAGCCAAAGGAAGAGATCACAACGCAGGTGCTGCCCATACTGCCCTTGAAGGGCACTGTGGTTTTCCCGTTCCTAATAGTACCCTTGATGATTCAGCAGCAGGAACAAACCCGGCTGGTTGATGAAGCTCTCATGCGTGGCTCAAGAGTAGGGCTGTTTCTTCAGAAGGATACCGAGATTGAGAATCCGGGACCGAACGACCTGTACTCCGTGGGCACGGCCGGGAATATCTTGAAAATGCTACGGTTCCCGGACGGGACCGTGCGATTTCTTATCCAGGGGCTCAGCCGAATCCGCATCAAGCGATTCACGACACTCACACCACACATGATGGCCGAAATCGAGGAGTTGGAAGAAGTCCAAAACGACTCACTGCAATCAGAGGCGCTTCAGAGAAATCTCACCGATCAGATCAAGAAACTTGTTGAACTTGCTCCGTATCTCAACGAAGAGTTCCACATTTCCGCTATCAACCAGGACACCGCCTCCAAACTGGCCGATTTCGTCGCCTCAAACCTGAACATCTCCCCCGAATCGCGACAGGAAGTACTCGAAGAGCTGGATGTTCTGAAACGCAGCAGAATACTGTACCACGCAGTCAACAAGGAGATTGAGGTTCTTGAGCTGTCTCAGAAAATTCAGGCACAGGCAGCCGATGAACTCGGCAAGTCACAGCGACATTATATCCTGCGTGAGCAGCTTAAGGCAATCAGGAAAGAGTTGGGAGATTACGGCGAGAAGGGTGAGGCAGAGGAGTTCGAAAAGAAGATCGAGGAAGCAGACATGCCTGAGATAGCTGAGAAAGCAGCCCTCAAGGAACTCGACCGTCTTTCGCACATGACACCTTCTTCGGCTGAGTATACCGTCTCACGCACCTACCTGGACTGGCTGGTGTCTCTTCCATGGAACAAGTCAACTACCGACAGACTGGGTTTGAGAAAGGCCAAGAAGGTTCTGGATGAAGATCACTACAACCTGGTCAAGGTGAAAGATCGCATACTCGAATACCTTGCCGTACGAAAACTGAAATCCGACGTCAAAGGTCCTATTTTGTGCTTCGTAGGGCCTCCGGGTGTCGGCAAGACATCTCTGGGCAAGTCCATTGCCCGCGCCATGGGGCGACAGTTCGCCCGTGTGTCGCTGGGCGGTATGCGTGACGAGGCTGAGATACGCGGACACCGACGCACGTATATCGGATCGATTCCCGGTCGTGTGATCCAGAATCTCAAGCGATGTGGCTCCAACAACCCGATAATCATGCTTGATGAGATCGACAAGCTCGGGTCTGATTTCCGTGGTGACCCGGCCTCGGCACTTCTGGAAGTTCTCGATCCGGAACAAAACGACAGCTTCTCGGATCACTACCTCGATGTACCGTTTGACCTTTCCCGTGTCATGTTCATCACAACGGCCAATTGGGCGGAGCCGATACCACATGTGCTGCGTGACCGGATGGAACTGATCCACATACCGGGTTACACTGATAATGAAAAGCTGATGATAGCCAAGCGTCACCTGATTCCCAAACAGTTGGAGAATCATGGGCTGACGCGCAGTAATATCGCCTTTGTTGACTCCGGCATCAGGCTTGTCATTGATGGCTACACTCGCGAAGCAGGTGTTCGCAACCTGGAGCGAGAAATCGCATCGGTTGCTCGCAAGGTTGCACGAAAAGTAGCTTCAGGAAACAAGCACAAGACCTCAGTCGATGCCAAAACTGTGAGCAGGTTGCTCGGTCCCAAGAAATTCGTGCGCGAGGTTCTGGCACGCGAGGGGCGGATTGGCGTTGTTCCGGGACTGGCCTATACATCTGTCGGCGGTGAGTTGCTGTTTATCGAAGCGACTTCCATGCCCGGCAAAGCGACACTTACTCTCACAGGTCAGCTTGGCGATGTCATGAAGGAATCAGCACAAGCTGCGTTGTCTTTTATCCGCTCCAATGCGGGAGCACTCAAACTCCCGGCCGATGTCCTCAAGGATAAGGGAATCCATATCCATGTGCCCGCCGGTGCCACACCCAAGGATGGTCCCTCTGCCGGTATCGCTATGGCCGTTGCTTTGGTGTCTCTGCTAACAGAACAACCCGTCAAACCGTGCCTTGCTATGACCGGCGAAATCACTCTCAGGGGAGAAATAC
>QNAF01000200.1 GCA_003641405.1 Candidatus Zixiibacteriota bacterium
CCATGAGATCTTCGGGCCCACCGGAGATCTCTTTTTCTTGATTCTAATTAGAATCCCGACAGTTGCCAAGATACAAGGTCGGGTTCCGAACATTATCCCCTTGAGTGAGAAACCCGACATCTTTCGAACCAAGACGTCGGGTTTCTCCCCACCTCCGGCGGGTTGGAACACCGACCTACAAGACTGAACCCAATCGGGCTGACATCCATACTCCATATGTGATTGCGTGATTCGAAGCAAATGCTATCTTGAAGTAGAAACCGGTCGATATCTTGATTGACAGCCAACTGGAACCGGATTGCCGCCAGAGTGTTAGAGAATGTGAGAAAGACATAAAACCATGTGGAGCAGAGACGACATACCGCTTAGCGATAACGCCACCACTATCCTGGAAAGGCGTTACCTGTCCAAAGATAAACAGGGGAGGGTGATCGAAACACCACGCGAGTTGTTCATCCGCGTGGCAAAGCATGTGGCTAAGGCTGATCGCAACTACGGCGCTGACGACACGCAGGTGGATGAAACGGCATCGCGATTCTTCGAGGCTATGACATCTCTGGAATTCCTACCCAATTCGCCAACGCTTATGAACGCCGGGCGGTTGATGGGGCAGCTTTCGGCATGTTTTGTCCTTCCGGTCGGCGACTCACTCGAAGAGATATTCGAGACGAGCAAGCACGCCGCGCTTATCCACCAGTCGGGCGGTGGCACCGGTTTTTCGTTTTCGCGACTGCGCCCCCGCAACTCGCCGGTGGCGTCAACTTCCGGGGTGGCTTCGGGGCCGGTCTCGTTCATGAAAGTCTACGACGCTGCCACAGATGCTATCAAGCAGGGGGGCACGCGGCGCGGCGCCAACATGGGCGTACTGCTGGTTGACCATCCGGACATTCTCGAATTCATCGCCTGCAAGAACGACCCCGGCGAAATCAACAATTTCAACTTATCGGTTGCAATCACCGATGATTTCATGTCGGCGGTTGAAACCGGCAAAAGTTATCCGCTGTTGAATCCTCATACGGGGAAAACGCATATCGTCGACGGCAAAGAAGTGCTCCTTGACGCTCGTGAGGTGTTTGACTTTATCGTAGAACATGCCTGGGCTACCGGTGAGCCGGGGATTATCTTCCTTGACCGCATGAATCAGCACAACTCCACGTACCCGCACGAGGTCATTGAAGCAACCAACCCATGCGGTGAACAGCCGCTGCCACCGTATGATTCCTGCAACCTGGGCTCGATCAACCTGGGACTATTCGTCAAGGAGCCTCTGCCGGATAACTACGCGAGGGTATCTGCAGCAGACGGTGTGGACTGGACCCGGCTGGGCGAGGTCGTGCGGCTGGGTGTTCATTTTCTGGACAATGTAATTGATCAGAACCGCTATCCCCTTCCCCAGATAGAAGAGCAAAGCCAGAAGAATCGTCGCATCGGGCTGGGAATCATGGGTTGGGCTGACATGTTGATCAAGCTCCGCCTGCCGTATGACAGTCCGGATGCGCTGACGCTGGCCGACCGTGTCATGGAGTTCGTCGACAGCGAGGCCAAAAGTCACTCTTCTGAGTTAGCCAAGAGTCGGGGAAGATTTCCCAACTGGGAGAATTCAGTCTATGCCCGCGAAGGTGTTGCCATGCGCAATGCAGCCGTTACGACGATTGCCCCTACCGGGACGATTTCTATAATCGCCGGTTGTTCCTCAGGCATTGAGCCATACTACTCACTGGTTTATGAACGCAATGTGCTCGATGGCACTCGGTTGCGCGAAGTCAACCCGCTCTTTGAGAAGGCAGTCCGCGAGTCTGGTTGTTATTCCGATGAGTTGGTCCAGAGAATCGCCTCACGTTGCTCCATAGCACAGGTTCAGGAGATTCCCGAATCCATCAGGGCGCTATTTGTTACCGCGGAAGACGTAAGTGCGGAAGATCACGTAAAAGCGCAGGCGGCGTTTCAGAAACACTGCGACGCTTCGGTATCAAAGACTATCAACCTGCCTCAATCAGCTACGCGCGAGGATGTGAAGGCTGCGTATTCACTGGCGTATGAACTCGGCTGCAAAGGCGTCACCGTCTATCGGGATAACTCGCGGCCGAACCAGGTGCTCTCGGCAGCAACATCATCACGTTCAATAGATGGGAAAACTACCGTTGCAGAGACTAGGCGTTCCGCAGCCAAGCGGCCGCTTTTGCTGTCTGGTTTCACGGAGAAGATCCTTACAGGATATGGCAATCTGTACGTAACAGTTAATACACTTGATGGGCGACCATTTGAAGTGTTCGCGCAGATTGGCAAGTCCGGCTACACCACCATGGCTGACTCGGAAGCTATCTGTCGGCTCATTTCGCTGGCGCTTCGTTCCGGTCTGCCGGTTGGCGCGGTTACTCGTCAGCTTCGCGGTATCGGCGGTTCCAGCCAGGTTTTTTCGGGAGGCGGCAAAGTGACATCGATTCCCGATGCCATCGCGCAAGTGCTTGAACGGCATTTCGGTGGCGACAAGCCTGACTCGGCTGATACGGAACCAGGCACGGAATCACGCGATATCTGCCCATCCTGTGGAGGTGCCATGAGATTCGAATCCGGCTGCTATTGTTGTATATCCTGCGGTTATTCAACCTGTTGATTCTGCCGATACCGATAGGATAAGGAGGAGTATGTGCTTTTTTGCGCATGGTGATGGCTACATCTGATTTCATACCGGCTGGTCGGACTTCACTCGTGAAGAATGGGCCCGTGGCACTTCAAGTGCAGACGGAGTATGCCTACCGACCTCAACCGAGGATTACGACTACTGTTCTGAACGAGGGACAAGTTGTCTACAAGATCGAGCGTGGGTTGAAAAGGAAGATTGACTCGATTGAAGGGATGAACCGGATGGATTCGGTCATTCGGCAACAGCACGCCCAGGTTCTTGAGGTAATCAATGATAGTCAGGATTCGAGTTCTTTTCTGCCTGCCAAGCAGTCACCAAAGCAGGAGGAGACTCCAACACCGCAAGCACAGTCACCAGATTCGACTTCACCTCCTTCCCCGGAAAAGAGGATGGTAGAGCAACTGGCCGGTATTCCCGGTGTAAGCAGGGTATTCAGTTTGGATTGCGAGGGTAACTTCGTGGCACCAGGCACGTCAGAGGAATTCCGCAAATCCTTCTCTGCAATTTTCAAGAACCTGCACGAGGTCCTGTCGGTTTTCACAAAGATACATGGCTTTGGCCACAAACGGGAACGCGGTGTCTACGAAGTCGAGAATGATCGACTCTTCCTGGTATCAGCCGGAGACGAGTTCTATTTTCTGTATGTCGAGCGTCCAGCCCCGTCCGTATGTTACGAGGAAGTCATTAAGTCAACGCTTGATAACATGATCTGATCTACGATTGGACGCTGCCTTCAGACCGTCCGGCATTTCACCTACAGTCTCTCGATACCCAAACGCCAAGCGCCTCAATAAAAAAACCGCCCCGAAGGGCGGTTAAGTTTTGGAGAGAGGGTACATATTTGAAAAACCTCCACTTACCTTACGGTAAAGGGTTTTCACAGCCACTTCGTACCTTTTGTCTTCGCTACCTGCAGCGAGGCGGGGTCACGGCGTCAACGCAGTACAGAAGAAACGACCTTCATTAGTGGATTGTTAGAAGTTTTCAAATGGAACCGCTCTCTCCTTACTTTTGACTCACATTTGAATATACAACACAACGTGGAATTATCACACATATTTTTCTCAAATTCGTGGACCATAGACCAATCAGACTTACGCGCGATGTCGATCCGTGACAAATATCCCGCAGGCAATTAATACGGGCCCTCGAATCTGGCGCCCATGCCGGGGCCGTAGAGAAGAGCGTTGACGATTAACTGCCGTGAGCCAAAGAAATAGGCGCGCATATGTGGGTTAGTCGCAAACAGGATGATCTGTCCTTCGCCCTTAGACTCCCGCGTTGCCCAGGCAGTATTGGCCCAGCGCTCTCGAGCCTCCGGCCAGAGCAGTCCGGATAATCGGATGTCGTTACCGTCTGCCAGCCGCGCCACTGCCTTGACCGGTGGGTTAGCCAGGAAAGCATGTCTGCTGTATACCATCACAGGCACGGATTCACCCAAACCAAATGACATCCAGTGCTCGGTGTCCAGCAGCGCATTCATTATCACTCCCTGCGGGGAGAACTTGCGTTGCCATTCATCGAGTTGTTTGGCGTCATCCAGACCTGGCTTGCCGGATTTCTCTTTGTCTTTCTTCTCATCTGGCACTTTCTCGGGATAGTACAGAGCAATAGTATCAACTTCCGGACTCTCCGCCTGTTTCTCCCGCGTTACTCCAAGTTCGTAATCGTCCAGCTTGTCCACTACCTGGCGCTTGATGCGTGCATTCGAGAACCCGCTTGTCGTGTCCGACGCCCAGACCGACGATTCGCCCGTGCAGATTAGCGTGCCACCGGCGCTGACCCAGTCCTTTATCAGTTTCCCGGCATTGCCCAGCCAGCGGTCGAGAGGACCCCAGCTCGCAGGAAGTATCAGCACGTTGTACATATCGAGACGGGAGTCGTCCAGTTCAGCCACATTAATAAGAGAGTGGGGGATTTCCAGTTCCTGATCCAGCATGAACCAGAGTGATCCAAATGCTGTATAGTCGATGCCGCTGCCCATAACGATGCCGACCTTGGGCTTTTGCAACAGTCGGTATGTCCCCGCTCCAAGCAGGGAGCCCTCCGAGGAATTGCCGGTATTGACACCAATAACGTCCAAGCCTATTTCGTCCGCCAACTGTCCAAGCAACTCCGGCATGCTCGGCTTGTTGCCGCGTACACGAATCACCAGTGCGCCTGGAGCAAAACTGCGACCTTCGATGGTGAACGGACGCTGGGATGCGTACATAATCACTTCTTCCTGGAACAAGCGTACCATCATCTGGTAGGTCTTCTCACCCACCATATCTATAATGTAGGCGAACCGTGCATCCATGTTGTGAACGACACCAGAGGACAGAGGGACTTTGGTAATGACTCCGGCATTTACATTGAAAGACGATGTTGTCCAGTAAGCGTCGATGTTGTACGCCAATGGTAATGACCATGCGGAAACTTCGTACATCTTGGTCTCACCATGCTTTTCAAGTTCACGGCGTTCTTCCTTGAGGAACTCCAACTGAAGGCGAGGATCGAATTCAAGCAGAGCTTTCGCCAGGGCACCGCCCGGCTGTGCGGTGGAGATAA
>QNAF01000201.1 GCA_003641405.1 Candidatus Zixiibacteriota bacterium
CCAGCTATGTTTGGAAAGTCTGAAGTGGCTGCTGGGGCACAAGCGGGACCTGCGCCGTAGACGCATAGCGGCCTATTTGCGTGTGCTGCATTCTGGTTTACGAGCACAAGGTGGGGCGGCTATATGAGAATCTGTTTTGTCAGTGGAGAATATCCCCCCATGCAAGGAGGGGTTGGAGACTATACACGAGAACTAGTACAGGCGCTGATGCAACTGGGGTACCACGCTGCTGTGATCACCTCCATCAAAGCTGCGCTGTCCAAGCCTACCTCAAAGAGCGCTCAAGTGGGCACATCGATAGCCACGACCCCCACTGTAAAGCCAATCATTAGTAAATGGAACTGGACAAGCTTGACACATATATTGCGTGTAGCCACCAG
The DNA here is from genome assembly GCA_003641405.1 of Candidatus Zixiibacteriota bacterium. GTDB lineage: Bacteria > Zixibacteria > MSB-5A5 > GN15 > FEB-12 > B22-G1. Next base: position 381 of record QNAF01000201.1, read on the forward strand.
TTTCCAAAGTAATGTACTGCACATCCAATATCAAACTGCAGCATACGCCATGCATCCAGCAATCAACTTTCTACCATTGCGCCTTCATCTCAACCAAACGCGGCCTCGTCTAGTGGTGACCTTCCATGACTTGCGCGTGCCGTATTTATTCCCTAAAGCTGGAGTTGTGCGCAAGTGGGTTAACCTGCTATTAGCCCGCTGGAGTGATGCCATCATTGTCACCAACACGGAAGAATATGAACAACTCAACCGCACCTGTCCATCAGTGACTCCTTACCTGATACCTATTGGCAGCAATATCCATCCTCGCACACCTCCAGGCTACGATCGTGCTGCTTGGCGTAGTCATTTGGGAGTTGCAGAGGAGGAGGTACTACTCTGTTATTTCGGCTTCCTTAACGAAAGCAAAGGGGGCGAAATACTATTTCGCACGCTGGCGGAATTGATACGCCGCGCCCATAAAGTAAAATTGTTGATGATAGGGGGCCAAGTAGGCGATAGTGACCCCACAAACTTGGCTTACTTTGAGCACATCAAAGCGCTTGGTAGCGAACTAGGGCTGACAGAGCATGTATTATGGACTGGATACACACCACCTGAGCAAGTTTCCGCTAACTTCATGGCAGCAGATATTTGTGTCCTGCCTTACAGAGATGGCGCTTCATATCGACGCGGCAGCTTTATGGCTGCACTGGCGCATGGCCTGCCTATTGTCAGCACACAACCAAGGGTACCCATCACCACACTAGTCAACGGGGAGAACATTCTCCTTGTCCCACCCGATAACGTCAAGGCAACCGCTGATGCAGTAGAAAAACTAATATCATCACCCACACTGCGTACGCAATTAGCACATAAAGCATTGGAACTGGCACAAGCCTTCACCTGGGATAGCATAGCCGCTAAAACAGTCCAGGTCTATAAAGAGCTTCTAGAAACGCCGGTCTAAGGAGCACCCGACTTGCATACAGAACCAAAGGCTTATGAACATCCAAGACGCAGAATAAATTGGGTTGCCTGGATAGCACTTATAATCATCATCCTGGCTACCTTTGCTCTCTATATCCGCACCCTGGATAAGCAGAGCCTCTGGTTCGACGAGGGTCTGAGCGTCTTCTTTGCAATCAGACCCCTGCCCAAGCTCATACATACCCTAATCCGTGAAGATTTGCACCCCCCACTATATTACCTGCTACTTCATTTCTGGATAACACTAGCAGGCAAGAGTGAATTGGCTGTGCGCATGCCTTCAGCATTTGTTGCCTTGCTCATGGTGCCACTCACATTTGCTGTCGTATGGGAGGCCTGGGGCCAGGACCGAGAAACTCCCCACGCACGGACCATCATAGGCATAGCTGCGGCCGCACTCGTTGGCTCGTCGCCTTTCCTTGCCTTCTATGCCCAAGAGACACGCATGTACAGTCTTGCCGCTGCTCTCTCCCTGGCCACAACCTGGGCATTTCTGAAAGCCACACGCATCAGGAACTGGAGATGGTGGCTGATGTTCAGTTGCCTAATGGCAGCCAGCCTTTACACACAATACCTGTCAGTCTTCATCATACCAGCTTTCTGGATTTATGCGCTGCTGCTTGATCGCAAATCACTCTCCCGTACAATTCTTTGCACTCTATTGAGCGCTCTCCTCTATCTACCTTGGGCTGCTCCAACATATCTGCAACTGAAACGCCTGCTGCAAACGCCCGACTACTGGGTAACGACACGTATTAAACCACTGCAGTTTCTGCAAGCCATGTGGAGCACCTTCCTGCCTAGCACTATAATGCAATGGGCTTTGGTGGTACTCGCCCTGAGCGCAATAGTGTTCATCGGCATGCTCCTACGCAATGGGTTCAAGCTTTCCTCCCGCGCTGCCCGCAGTATCCTGGTCTTCATGACCTTCTTTATCCCCCTCACTTTGACTTATGCAGTAGTCACCGTCGCCCCCAAGTTTGCCACCCGTTATGCCATTGTATCTGCCGCGCCATTCTATATCTGCATGACCATAGTCCTTTATGCCATATTAGGTAGCAGATCCACATCTATGCGCATAATCTATTCTCTGCTCATCGCCTTGGTGATTGCCGTCTCCTTGCGTTCTGCCATGGCTATTGTGGAGGGGCGTGAAAAGTCTCGTGACGATACACGAGGGCTGGCAGCCTACTTGACTGAGCACGCGCAGGCCAATGATGCTCTGCTGCTGGTAGAGAACGCTCCCTACGCACTGCAATATTATTACCGTGGGGCAGCACCATGGTATGGATTGCACGTTGGGCAGGACTTTGCCAGGGCTGCCAACGTCCTTAACAATATCCTGCAAACTCGCCCTAGACGCATATGGCTGGTTCTATGGCACCACGAGTTTGCTGATCCCACAGATATGATCATCACTGAGTTAATGCGGGTGGGACGCGAGACTACAGACATCAAGGGGTCTTTCTCAGGCTATCAGTTACGCGCTTTTGACATTCAAGATTACGGGCAGACTATCGCAGCCTATCCCGAACCAGAAAACCAGGTCGGCGCAGACTTTGTGCCTGGCCTCCGTCTCAGTGGCTTCGACAGGATTGGTCATGATGACGGACAGCTTCACTATGTGCTATACTGGCAGGCCCAACAGCGGCCAGAGCACAATTACAGTCTGACTCTGCGCTTTCAGGACGTGGACGGCAATGAGTACCTGCGTAAGGACCAGGCACTGTGCACACCATACTTCTTACCACCTGTGTGGCCTTTACATACTCCTATCCGCGGACGCGTAGATGTAGAGCTACCCGCAGACCTGCCGCCACTCGTCTATCGAGTCTACCTCCAAGTCCTCGACCCTGATTCTCAACGCAACCTAGACCTGATAGATGCGAATGGATCACCCTTAGGACAGGCTCTGCTTCTGGAAGAGCTATACTTGCACAAGACCGACTTGAGCACCCGCGCCTCCCAAGCAAAGACTTCACTTCAGGCTGATCTCGGCGATGGGCTGGAGTTACTAGGCTTTGACCTGCCCAAAGCAGCATACAGGCAGGGAGATACGATGCGTCTGACACTCTGGTGGCACAGCGTGGATACGCCTAATACAGATCACCAGCTGAGGCTTCGGCTGCTAGATAACAAACACTCTACAGTCTGGGAGGACAAGCGTGCTATAGTCCCCGGCTATCCTGCTACTCACTGGCAACCTGGAGAGACTAACCGTGTTGTTTATCGTGTGACTCTTCCACCCGACTTGCAAGAAGGAGACTACAACTTGCAAGCAGGCATTGAAGATAGGTTGATCTCGCTGACACAGTTGCACATTTCAGCCCGTGAACACCGCTACGACATCCCTCCCATACAGCAACCATTAGATGTGGAATTCGAGTACGGTATTGCATTGCTCGGCTATGATTTGCAAGCTCCTGTTATACAATCGGGCAAGACGATCACAGTAACGCTCTATTGGCAGGCAAATCAGCAGCTTGAAAGCAGCTATAAAGTGAGCGTACAGATGCTGTCGGCAGGCATGCAAATCATGGCACAGGATGATAGCATCCCCGCACATTGGACCCGTCCTACAACGGCCTGGCTTCCCGGGGAAGTCATTATCGATGAGCACACACTGACTATCAGAAAGGAAGCAAAGCCCGGCGATTATACATTGATCGTGGCTCTTTATGATGAATTAAGCCTGCAACGACTTCACATTGAACAGGGCGGCCGCACCAGGGACTATGTAACTCTGGCCACATTACGCATAGTTCCTCAGTAAGCAGGTACTCCGCTGGTGTTCAGAACCTGAGATGCTTTAGTCTACACGTAGCCTTCCATCAGCTTGCTCAAGCAATACTCTTGTGCTAATATCCAGTCCGATATCAATCGCTTCCCTAATAATAGCAAGGCGATAGATATCCAACCGTTTGGCAAACCAGCGATCTTGGAGACACACTGTAATGCAACCGGCTCTGGTAAAACATCTGCAAGCCTGGCTTATTACCGGCAATAAATGGCAAAGAATTATAGCCACACTTATCTTGTGCTTGCTTATAGGCATAATCGGTGGTGCTCTCTTTGCTTTCCTTGGCCCTATACTCGCTATCGCCTTGTTGATGGCAATTGCGGGTGCCCTGATTATGCTGCGCAGCACACAGTTTACTTTCTTTGCCTTAATTGGCGTGATATGCCTGTTGCCTTTCGCGGCACTCCCTGTACCCAACATCGGCTTTTCACCTACCTTCCTCGATCTCGTCTTGGTCGTGTTACTCTTCACTTGGCTATTCAAAGTAGCTCGCAAGAAACAACAACGTTTCCTCAGCTCACCACTAGGTCCACCCATAGCAGCCTTTATGGTCTTGGCATGTGCATCATTCGTAATCGGCCTATCTTATGCTCCCATCACAACCAACTTGCTGCGCCATTTTGTCGAACTATTGCTAAGCATCTTCCTATTCTTCCTGGTCCTTAACAACGTACGCACTCGAGGGCAACTAGAGCAAATCGTTATCGCGCTCATTTGGGCCGGCTTTGCCGCCTCTCTGATAGGCATAGTACTTTACTTCCTGCCGCACAACACGACCGTCCGACTTCTCTCCACTCTGCGCATCTTTCGCTATCCATCAGGCAGCGCAGTACTTCGCTTTGTAGAAGACAATCCTGAGTTGCCACTGCGTGCTACATCCACTTCCATTGATCCAAATGTCCTAGGGGGACTGCTTGTCGTAGTAACAGCAGTTACTGTGCCACAGCTACTGGCTCGTGATCCTCTACCCCCATTCAACCGAGGCTGGCACTGGCTGGGCATCAACTGGCTTGCAGTGCC
>QNAF01000202.1 GCA_003641405.1 Candidatus Zixiibacteriota bacterium
GGATTCTACTACTCGGCCCTGTTCCCCTAATGGCTATAGAAGCGGTCGTGGAGTCGGATATCGAACCGGTGATCTTTACACGTGAGGCGCTCACCAAACTTGGCAAGCTCTCCACCAGGACAAAAAGAAAAATACGTACGCATCTCAAGCTGGAGACCGGGACCAACCGTCAGGGAGTCAGCGAGAATAAACTCAAGTCATTCGCAGCCATCTACAAAAAGTATCCCCTGCTGGGCAAGCCGTATGGCGCCGGGATGCATTTCGCCAACATCGAAGATACAACCAACCACGAATACGCGACCGAGCAACTGAGCAGATTCAATCGGATGGTCCGGCAGATGACAGTTCTGGGAATCAGGCCGACCGTTCGTCACACCGCCTGTTCTGCAGCGCTGCTGCTTTTCGAGAAGACGCGGTTTGAGTTGGTTCGTCCCGGTATCGCCGTTTACGGACACTGGCCATCCAAAGAAACCTACCTGAGCTACCGTCTTGCCGGTGGCACCAACCGAATACTCAAACCGATACTCAGTTGGAAAACTCGGGTGACACAAATTAAGGATGTTCCTGCTGACTCATTCGTGGGCTATGGCTGCACTTACCGGACTTCGACCCGTACGAGACTGGCCGTTTTGCCAGTGGGGTACTATGACGGTTACGACCGCTCACTCTCCAATGTCGCTTACGTCCTTATCAAAGGCAAACGGGCACCGATACGCGGTCGCGTCTGCATGAACCTGGTGATGGTCGATATCACCGACATCCCTGGAGTTAAGCTCGAAGAACCTGTCGTACTGATCGGCAAACAGGGCCGCGAGAAACTAACCATTGAGCAGCTTGCTGATTGGGCAGGAACAATCAACTATGAGATGCTCGCTCGCCTTTCCCCGGCAACCCCCCGCCTGGTTGTATCATAATGTCCTGCAATAAATTGCGGCAACCATAGTGCCGCAGGGCTTGGTGAAAAGCCGTGTGCCCGGCAGATGTCCACATCTGCCGATATCCTGGTGCCAGGCGGCGCACGAGGACGTACACCGCCCACAGTCAATCGCTTTTTTTGACAAGGCCCAAAGAGGCGGACTTTTTACAATTCTCTTGACAGTCAAAAAGATGCTGGATATACTTGTTTGTGAACGATTTCACATGGGCACAACAATGAGTGTCCTAATGATTTGCTTCAGGATTTGATATGTGCCCGATACCTGTCGGCATCAAGCGTGTTGCCGAGTCAACAATCCATCGCCTCTCCCACTATTGGAGGGTACTGATAGCGTTGGAAAAAGAAGGCTACAAGACTGTCTCATCCAGGGAGCTTGCCCAGCGGGAAAAACTAACCCCCGCTCAGGTCCGCAAAGATCTCTCATTTTTCGGCTCCTTTGGCACCCGTGGTCTGGGTTACCCGGTTACACAGCTCAAGGAACAGGTTTCAGCGATCCTTGGCACTAATCAAACCTGGCGAGTGGCCTTGGTTGGGGTTGGTAATATGGGTTCAGCACTGGTAGGCTACAAGGAATTCTCACGGCAGGGCTTTAACATTATCAAATTGTTCGACAATGACCAGCGAAAGATAGGCTCATTTCACAAAGGTCTCATCATATCTGACGTTCGCAACCTGGAAGTTGAAATCAAGCAGGCCGGAATAGAGATAGCTATCATTGCCGTACCTTCAGCAGTTGCTCAGCAAGTGATGGATGAGATCGCCAAGGGGGGCGTCAAGGCGATTCTGAATTTTGCCTCGGTCAAACTGAAAGTCCCAGGTGATGTCTGCATTCGTAACGAGCACATGTCGATGGAGCTTGAGCACCTCTCGTTTGCGCTTGTCAACAAAATCACCGGCAAGCAGTGCGAGTAGCGCCCACGACGCCAACTTTTTGAGCGGCTAAACCTCCCAGATGGGTTTCCATGCCCTCTTAACAATCACTGTTGAGTCTTTTCTCACTATGGTCTCTTTCCCATACTCTGCCTGTCTTCCCCGACAGCTTCAGTAAGACAAGCCCTCTTCCATAGCGCCTTAAACAGGTGAATATCAACCACTTAGTCCTCTCGGCATATCTCTTGTAACTCCCCTCAATGACGTTCCGCGTTGAGCAGCAGGGAGGAAGTATGTTACGGCAACTATTAGCCGGTTTGCTTACAATAACGATCTGGATAACAGTCATATTCATACCAGTTGGCGAAGCCGGCGAGTATGATGATCACGCCATGATTCCGGCAAAAGACACAGCGGATTGCAATATCGGATTCCGGGTAGAGTACGCACACGAATATCTCGAACTCTGGCAAGATGCCGTTAAGAGGCATGACGACCCCAAAGCGAATGAGTACGAACAGTACCTGTATGCTTTGATCAATCACGATATCGCCGAGTCTGAATCTGACATCCGCAAGATGGCAGGAGTATTCGACGCCGAGAAAACGTCGGGAGCAGGGTCTTCAGTTGAGGACAGTCTTGCATTTGAGAACAGTCTGTCGGTGCTGAATACCAAAGAGACGCTTTACCGGTCATTGAGAAAATCAAAAGATTCCAGCTATAAATACCGACTCCTGGGTGACTACATACAGCTTCTGAGGCGCGAACTGAAAATGCCCAAACTCAAACTGGCCAGTACTGAGAGAAATGTAACCACAGTATACAACCAGGAAAGCATGAACGAATAGTTCTCTCATCCCCCTGCTTGTTGCAGAACGCCTCACGCGACGCCGCTGTTTCTTTTGAGCAGCGGCGTTTTTTTGTGCGCTTTTCCCGGGTCCGAACGTTGACACGACTCTCTCAGATGCGTAACTTGATGTCAACAGGATTGCACCAGTACTCAGGGAGTGTTATGTCACGTTTTGTGCTGTTGATGGTTGTTGCTTTGGGTCTCACACTGTCATCGTTGTCGTCTTGTACCTATAAGCATTCGATCACTGAGTGTTCTGCCAAAGACGGTGAATACCTTGTGCGGGTCAGACCAATGCCGAGGGCGACGCTGAGTACAGACCAGTTCTATCAGCCCAACGAGTTTATCCTGATCGACCGACTCGACCGGCGCCCAGAGTTCATTCTCTATGTTCAGCCAGACTATCCACGCTCCGTGAAGGAGGCCGGCATAGAAGGCTGTGTCCAAATCGAGGCACTAATCAACGAGTATGGCAACGTGGCTTTGCCCTCCGTGTACAGGTCTTCCGGCAACGTGCGTCTTGACCTGGCCGCACTCAATGTGTCGGACCAGAACATCTTCAGACCTGCAGAGTTTGACGGTAGACGTGTGGCATGCTGGGTGATTTACGAGGTCAGCTTCTCGTTAGACGATCTGCCAAATGAAGAGGACGATTGAATGAAGGGGAAGGCGAGTATGTTCTTGTGCGCGACGGGGTGGCAGGTTCAAACTTGTTTGGGCCTGGCTAATAATACATCACTGTCCTGAGAATACCACACCCAAACAAGTTTGAGTGTGCCACCCGACCGCAAACACGATGCTATTTGAAACGAGGAGCGGAATATGTTAGGTCGCATGATGATTCTACTTAGTCTTGTTCTCTTGGTAATGATTTCTGCCACAGGGTGCTCGATTCCACCAGAGATCCCAAGTGAGCAGGTAGAAGTAGCAGTCGAAGAAGATCTTCCCGGCATAGACGATTTTGTGCGGGTAGAACGGCCAGCGGAGATGGTGCTACGGGTAGCACCATCATACCCCCGAATAGCAGAACAGGCAGGTATTCAGGGAAAGGTTTGGATCAAGGTGCTGGTGAACAAACGAGGAGAGGTCGTGGACGCTGTAGTATTCAAATCTTCCGGCGCAAAGGGACTGGACATGGCTGCTCTATCCGTTGCATGGCAAAACAAGTTCAGGCCAGCAGTTCAGAATGGAGAGCCAGTTGCCGTCTGGGTGGCATATGATGTGGACTTCGTCCTAGATAAAGAAAAGCAGTAGACAACGACGGGGCAGGTTCCTTGTGCTTGTGAACCTGCCATTTTGACTTTATCAGGTTGCAAGCAACCTGACCTACTGCAAGAATGGCAGAAGCAATTCAGCTTCTGCCCTACAGTTGCTAGTCGATAAGAGAAGGTGCTTCTTACAGTGGCAGATGTGATCTATTATCTGAAGCTCTTGTTTCTGAGTGTAGCAGTAGTGATCTTCTCTTTTGGTTCCCGATACCTACTTGGATTTCACACAGGTTGGGAGGATGTATTTAAGCCTGAGACGCCAACGAAAAAGTGATTCTGGCAGTTTCTTTTCCTCGTGTTTTCTATGTTTGCCTTCTTTGTCGTCTTCACTCTGATTCGCGGCAAGATTAGCTGGCTGTAGTTGTATGTGTGGTGCTTTGTTGTCAGGTTGGAAAGCAACCTGACCTACCAGACTACAGCACCTGCTTGAGAAACTGCCCGGTGTAGGATCGTTTGGTTTTGGCAACTTTTTCCGGTGGGCCGGTCGCGATAATCCTACCCCCGCCGTCGCCACCTTCCGGACCAATATCGATTATCCAGTCAGCAGTTTTGATAACGTCCATGTTGTGTTCAATCACGACAACCGTGTTGCCACGATCAACCAACTCGCTGAGCACTGACAACAACATGCGTATATCTTCGAAATGCAACCCCGTGGTCGGCTCGTCTAAGATGTATAGTGTCTTGCCGGTCGCTATCTTTGAAAGTTCGGTTGCCAGCTTGACGCGTTGTGCTTCGCCACCCGAAAGCGTTGTTGCCTGCTGCCCCAGGTGTATATAACCCAGACCGACATTTTTGAGCGTTACCAGTTTGTTCTTGATGCGTGGTATGTTCTGAAAGAACTCCAGCGCTTCCTCAACCGTCATGTCCAGTACGTCGGCGATAGATTTGCCTTTGAACGTCACTTCCAGTGTCTCGCGGTTGTACCGTTTCCCTTTGCAGATGTCGCAGGGGATGTAGACATCGGGAAGGAAATGCATTTCGATTTTGATGATCCCGTCACCCTGGCACGCTTCGCACCGCCCACCTTTCACATTAAAAGAGAATCGCCCCGGAAGGTAACCGCGCGCTTTTGACTCAGGAAGCAACGCAAACAGATCCCGCACCGGTGTGAACAGCCCGGTGTATGTGGCCGGGTTGGAACGGGGGGTGCGTCCAATCGGTGACTGGTTGATGTCAATAACTTTATCGATATACTCCAGTCCACCGATTGACTCGTAC
>QNAF01000203.1 GCA_003641405.1 Candidatus Zixiibacteriota bacterium
AATGACAATATCTCACAGCAAACTGTGAGCGACCAATGATTGTTAGTGAATATGACACCTTTTACAACAAGCCCCGGATTTGAATTGACACGTTTTCACTTATGCCTATCTTCGTCCCAGTAATGTCGCGCCTATTGATCCACATACTGTTTCTCATGCTCCTGGCATGTTCTGTCTTTGCGCAGGATAACACCGAGCTTCCGGTGGGAGCTGTTTCACAGCGAGAGGTTAAAGCGGAAACGTCGGTGGAGGCGTTTCGACCGGTTGGCGAGTTGCGCACCTGGACGTTTTTCTCCAAACGCGTCACTTTCGGCCAGTTGATTTCGGTAATCAAAGAGACCACGACTATCGATGGCCAACAGGCACTGATCATTGATCAGAATCTGCAAATTGACTACCGCAAAATCAGTATTGAACGGACGACCGAACTTGAGGGGGAGCTACAGCTTACTCTTGCCGGTAGCTTTCTCGGATGCGATTACGCTCTCGGTACGAAGGAATCTACTGAGCGGCTGGTATTGAAACAGCAGGGCGATTCAACAAGTGGCTTCTTTACAAGGGGTGGCAAAGAGATCGATGTTGGGCTACCGGTAGCTTCAGGAATATTTTCCTGGGACCCGAATTTCGCGGATCAGATAGAAATATGGCTGGCCATGCAGGACCTGAAGGTCGGCGACACGTTGATTGACTCACTCTTTTCGCCACAGACCATGCTCAAGACCAGACTGGTCGGTGTGGTCAAATGGTTCATGTGGCAGGAAATATATAAGGGTTGGATCGACTCCGTGTATGTCATTCGACTGACTGAGCCGCGCGACTACCAGTTGTATTTCACGGCTGACAAGAGGCTCCTGAGGGTTGACCAGATCAACGAGGGGATCAGAATCTATCAGGATCTCGTCCGCCCACCTGCCGTGGAGAGTCAGGAACAGCCTGTATCGCAAGTGGATAGAAGCAGACCGTTTGATTTTAGACTATTCGTGTTCAAACTGCCGCATTTCCTGGCGTATTTTATTGTGACGGCGCTTGCAATCCTATTTCTGGCCAAAGGTGGGCTCAAGTGGCTTGACTCCTATCTGGCGTTTGGTTTTGGGGCGGCGTTGTTTGTCCTGATTCCATATACTCAAATTCCCTTGCAGGAATATATAGTGATTGATTGGCTGATTCCGGCGGTTGGCAGGGGAGAGTCCATATACTCGTGGGCAACCATGCCTGCAATTGTGGCCGGACTGATCCAGGAAGGGCTGAAAGTGGGTGCGCTGTTTGCCCTGTTTGCATGGCGTAACCCCAAAGAGTACCGGTTTGCAATACTCGGTGCTTTCCTTGGTGGTGCTTTTGGATTTATGGAATCCTGCTATTCCCTGACTGCCGGGATGCAACCACTGTTTTCTCTGAGACTTCTGGAACGGTCATCACTGATACTGTTTCATGCTTCCGCTGCCGCGCTGGTAGGTCGCGCTATTCTTCAGAGAACTCAGAAGCTTGTGGTGATTATCCCTCTCGTTGTAGCCATGAACACTGCGTTGAGATATCTCCCGATATTTGTTCAGCAGGGTGCTGTTACTGTCGAACTCATGCACTTCGTTCTGGCTCTAATGTCAGTCTGCTTTATGGTTTTAGTCTTGTTTTCGTTCAGAATGACTTCTGCAAGTAGTCAGACCTGAGACCACTCTACCCAACCAGCTTTGAAGTTGACATCAGTTGAGGGCAGGATTATGTTTGCCGCATTCGGGGTCGGGCTGAATGTGCGTCCAGCCCTTGAATTGCTGTGGTTTCCGACCTTAAGTACTAGTTGAGAAAGAGGATGTCCGATAGCGTCACATACGCCGGTATTGATATTGGCGGTACCAGTATTAAGTACGGACTCGTTGATTCCCAAGGGAAGATACTGTTTAAGAAACAGCGTCCCACTGTGGTTGACAAGGGTGCCGAGCCGTTGATACATCTTGTTACGAACATAGCGGAAGGCCTGATGTACCATGCGGCGGAAGAAGATCATGATGTCCGGTGGCTCGGTGTCGGCACTCCCGGAGCGGTTGACGCCAGGTCTGGCACGGTGATCGGATCAGCACCCAATATTGATGGCTGGCAGGGAATGGCCATAGGGAGCGTTCTCGGCGAGCGACTGAACATGCCGGTTCATGTCGATAATGACGTCAACGCCATGGCCCTGGCAGAATCCCGCTTTGGTGCCGGAGTTGGATATGATTCCATTGTCTGTGTTGCTGTGGGAACGGGCGTTGGTGGAGGAATTGTGCTTAACGGAAAACTCTGGCGTGGGGCTAATCATACAGCCGGAGAAATAGGACATATAGTCATTGATCCGAATGGACCAGAGTGTCGGTGTGGCAATCGAGGTTGCGTTGAAGCATTCTGTTCTTCGGCTGCCATTATAGCGAGAGTCAGGAAGAAACTTGGCGGCAAGCTGACTCCGGCGTTTGAAAACGTACTGAGGGGGAATGTCGCCAACTTGAACATTCGCAAGTTATTCGAGGCAGCTAAGAAGGGCGACAAGACAGCCATTGAGGTAATTGACGAGACTGCAGAATACCTGGCTTCCGGTCTGGCAAGTGTCGTGAACCTTTTTAACCCCGAGATCGTAATAATTGGTGGCGGTGTTGCCGACGCCGGAAGCAGTTTTGTGACCGCGGTTTCTGCGGGGATTCGCAGGCGCGCCAATAGTTCAGCGACCGAAAAGCTTCGCGTGGCCAGGGCGACCCTGGGGAACAGTGCCGGATTTGTCGGTGCCGGGATTCTCGGAGAAACAAGATGAAGATCCTTTCTAAGGAGCAGATATGAGTCAAACAGCAGATAGCAGACCCTGGATATTCAATTTCGTTAAGTGGTATGGTTACATGTTCGCGGTGACGTTTCTTCTTTATGGGTGCGTCTCAATCATTCTTGGATTTCTCGATCGTCAGACTGATGATATGAGTGAGTGGATCATATTCGTGCTCGTCGGTGCAATAGTGATCTCGGTTTGTGTCGCTTTTCGTGATCGCAGGCCCTGGGGCTGGTATGGCCTGGTTGGTGTTAATGCACTGATTGTCGTTTTTGCGCTTTTTGATCTGGGACAATCGCTAAACATATTGCTTATGGCTATGTCCCTAATCGCGCTGGTAGCACTGTTTATTCCCCAAACAAAGGGAATGATATTCAAAGGCCGGTAATTATCGGTTGACAGCCTAACGTTTCTGCATAGATTTCCGAAAACTTGAGAATACGTGTTGGCGCCCTAGCTCAGTTGGTAGAGCAACGGATTGAAAATCCGTGTGTCCGCAGTTCAATTCTGCGGGGCGCCACTTTTAATTTCCTACTAGTACCCAGCGATTCTTTGGATGCTATTGCTGCCCATAAGGTTCCTCAACCGGCAGTTCACATGCCCACTTTCAGTGGACACAGGAACCGCCGGAACGAACACTTGTGGGACAACCTCTGGACATCTGCCGGTCACGAGAAACTCGCCAGCGGCAGGTGCGAAGACGGGTCTGCCCTTGACCACATTTCACGGTTTCCGATTGATTTCCGCGCTGTAACTGCCTATAATAGCTGAACGTTGATAGGCTTGTCATGGTTGTTCGGCAGTTCATCGGCTGGCCATTGTCTATGTGCTGCTCTTGATTGAAAGGATATAACAATAATGTCAGTTATAGCAAAGAAAGTTCGCCCGGAAGAATGGGGTATTACCCAGCATGTCAGGACTCTCGAAGCATCGATAATCAGAGAGATTCTGAAAATAACCTCCCAGCCTAATGTCATCTCGTTTGCGGGAGGACTTCCGGCTCCGGAGATGTTTCCGATCACACTCCTCAAACGGATTGCCCCGGAAGTGCTTGAGAAATACCAGGATGTTGCGGTTCAGTACTCTCTGTCGCGAGGTATCGTGCCACTTCGAGAAATACTGGCTGAAATGGCCGAGAAGCAGGGTATCTCCGCGAAAGTCGAGAATATCTTTATTACCTCGGGTGCTCAACAGGCTATTGAGCTTATTGCACGGGCTTTCATCGAGCCGGGTGACTATATCCTGACAGAAAACCCCACCTATCTGGGTGCTTTACAAGCGTTCAATTTCTACCGCGCTCGGTATGCAACTGTTGAGATGGACGACGACGGCATGATTGTAGACAAGGTCGAAGCGCAGATCAAGAAATACAACCCCAAATTGATTTACGCGATTTCGAACTTCCAGAATCCGACTGGTGTCACCATGACTCTCGAGCGTCGCCAGCGACTGGTGGAAATTGCTGCCGAATACAACATCCCTATTGTTGATGACGATCCGTACGGTGGTATTCGTTTCATGGGTGAGCCGGTACCGGCGATGAAATCGTTTGGTGGCGACGGGGTCATGTCACTCGGTACATTCTCCAAACTGATTGCACCGGGATTCAGGATCGGGTGGATAAACGCGCCTGATGCAGCCGTTGCGTATTTCGAAAAGGTCAAGCAGAGTGCGGACCTGCATACCAGCACACTGACGCAGTATATTATCTTCGAATTCCTGAAACAAGGTCTGCTGGATGAGCACATTGAGAATATCAAAGAGAATTACCGTGCCAAGCGTGAGTTGATGATCAAGACGATGGAAGAGACTTTCCCTGAAGGAGTCACCTGGACCCATCCGGAAGGCGGGCTCTTTCTTTGGGTGAAACTGCCAGAGCACCTCTCTGCAAAAGAACTGTTGCCAAAAGCCGTCGCACAGAAAGTCGCCTACGTGTATGGTGAGCCGTTCTACGCTAATGGCGGTGGTGCCAACACCATGAGACTGAATTTTTCGAATTGCACTCACGAAGGAATCGTGGAGGGTATCACGAGACTGTCAAAGATTCTCAAAGAAGCAATCTGACGGCCCAGACCAGAACTGCATGAACCCGCCTTCGGGCGGGTTTTTTATTGCTCCTCAGCTTCCTCAATGCTTAATAGGTAGTCATGAATATCAAATTTAGAAAATATCACGCAATCGGTAACGACTTTATTCTGTTTGATGAGCGGTTGTCAGTCACAAAGAGACGACTGCCTGCTCTGGCGGAGGCGATCTGTGACCGGCGAACCGGTGTTGGAGCAGACGGCATTTTGTGCATTGGTAAGAGCAAACAAGCTGACTGCAAGGTAGATATCTACAACGCCGACGGAAGCTGGGC
>QNAF01000204.1 GCA_003641405.1 Candidatus Zixiibacteriota bacterium
GCTTGGAGTGCGGGCAGGCAGCACGGGGTATGTCGCGTTCCAGGATGTCAAAGTGCCTGCTGAAAACCTTGTATACCAGGAAGGCCAGGGGTTCAAGATCGCCATGTTCTGTCTGGATCAGGGGCGCTATACAGTAGCGGCGGGTTCGTGCGGATTGATCCGCGCCTGCCGGGATGCCTGTGTGAAGTACTCTTTCGAACGTCAGACATTCACAAAACCGATCTCCGAGCACCAGTTGGTCAAACAGATGATAGCCAACATGGAAGCCGGCTATGAGACATCCACCCTGCTGTGGCTGAAAGCCGGGTGGCTAAAGAACCAGGGCAAGCGCAACACTAAAGAGACATCGATGGCCAAGTGGATCGCCTGTCGGGAAGCGGAGGCAGCTTCTGCTGATGCCGTGCAAGTGTTTGGTGCTTATGGATTCTCGGATGAATACCCCGTGGAGCGGTTTTATCGCAATTCAAAGGGAGCGTCGATCTACGAGGGCACCCGCGAGATTCACACCATCATGCAAGCCGACTATGTACTCGGGCTGAGACATGACAAGGAACTTGAGCGTGACCTGCCAGTGGTGGAGCAGTAGAGAGATGGTAGAAACCCAGATAACTTGATATGGAACTTCTCGCGCTATTTTTCAACTCGTTTGTGATCGGGTTCTCCGGTGCCATCATGCCCGGCCCGGTGCTGGCGATTGATATCGCCGAAACCCCACGCCATGGCTGGCAGACCGGTCCGGTCCTTTCGGTCGGTCACGCGCTGGCCGAGATTGGCGTGGTCGTGGTGCTGGCATTGGGCGTGACTGTCATTGCCAATCACCCGATAATCCCCAGGGCAATTGCAGTTGTCGGTGGTGCGGCGCTGGTTCTTATGGGTGTGATGATGGGATACGACGTCATCCGTAAGCGTATTGACTACGATTCTGAAAGCGCCCAGGGACAATCCCGCCACCGTCTGATCGGCAAGGGAATTACCGGGTCGCTGTCCAACCCGTACTGGTTCATCTGGTGGGCAACTATCGGCCTGGTCCTGCTCGTTAAGTCACAGAAACTTGGAGTGGCTGGTCCAATCGTGTTCTATTTCGGGCACATTCTCTCAGATTTCGTCTGGTACACGTTTGTCTCGGTTCTGCTCTGGAAGGGCCGTCGCCTGATGATGGGAACCGGCCTGAAAGTCATAATCCTATCCTGTGCGGTCTTTCTGGTGTATCTTGGAGCAAGTTTCTTCTACGATGGCTTAACAGGATCATTGTAGGTTGGTAAGGCCAAATGACAATGGATTTCACAATCAGACAGACTACGGACATTGACAGAGATTGGGTGCTCTCGATCATTCGTGGCTGGGGCGCTGATTTCATTGTCAGCCGGGGTCGTAAGCTGTACGCGGCAGAACTGCCGGGGTTTATCGCCGAGTCCGCAGGTGGCAAAAAGGCTGGTCTGGCTACATACGAAATCATCAATGATCAGTGCGAACTTGTCACTCTTGACGCTTTTGAGCAGTTCCGGGGCATTGGCACTGCCCTGACCGAGCAGGTCCGCCTAGCCGCTATTGATACCGATTGTACGCGGCTCTGGCTTATCACTACCAATGACAATCTGGATGCTATCCGGTTCTACCAGCGACGCGGGTTCACTATTGCCACCGTTCACGTCAATGCGCTCGAATACTCACGCAAGCTGAAGCCAAGCATCGCCAGGATCGGTCAACACGGCATCCCTTTGAGGGATGAGATTGTGTTTGAAATGGCGCTGTGAGTGTAAGTACTGGCTCTCTTTACCAGGCCCCAGGTTACGTAACTGACGTACCTTCAACAATCGCTATCTCCTCAGCAGTCAGGTCATAAAGGTCGTATACAAGACGGTCGATTTGGCGGTCGAGTGCAGAGCACTTGTTCTCGTAGTAGGTCTTGTCCTTATCGGTCTTTGCCTTGGCTAATTGTTTCTTTGCTTCCAACATAGCCTCGACCTTAGCCACCATCTCGTCGTGGTACTTCTTATCGGCGGGGTCGGAGAAATCGATCTGGCGGATGGGGAGTTGGACAAGAAACTGCTTGTTCGCCGCAAAGTAGCCGCCGTGAAATGTGGTGCTGACCCTTTTCATAAACCAGTCTAGCAACCCACTGTTAAGCAGCGCAGTTAAGTACTTCGGCGAGTACTCCTGACCTTGAAGGGTGAGACCGAAACCACCAGTGGTTACATTCACGAAATAGCAGTTGGACTCATCGTAATACGCGGCAAGTTGTGTGATCATATAAGGCATCATGATCTTGGGCTGTTCCCAAACGTCGAGGTTCTTGGGGTACAGTTGATACCAACCTGTGCTGCGGAACTTGCCATGTTCGCGGTCAGAAAGCAGTCCCCGATTTGACAAGAAATAATCCCAAGTCCTTGGGAAGTCTCTCTTCAGCCTATCCTCAGGGATCAACACGGGTTTCCCATTCTGTCGCTCATACGGGAATAGCACCACCGCGGTCGGGTTTGCCCAATACCTGCCAATGCACCCGCTTCTGATAACCGGTTTGAGTAATTCAGATTCAATCTCCACTAAATCACTGAGTTCCTTCGAGTAGACGCGTGTCAAACGTCCAGGTGCTCTTTGACTTTCCTTGAATAGGAACACTGTGTCTGCACTGGTCTGTAAACCTACGAAGATTAATGCTACATCTCCAAGTTTTGTGGGCATCTCACTCAACCGATCAAACAGCGACACGCCTCTGCCGATGACAAAGTTCCATTCCGTCGCCGCCACCTTGGTTGCGGGGATGTTGCCTTCCTCCGCCTTGCTCCTTGTACGCCAATCCTCAAGGTTGTGGGCTTTCACGAACCGACACTTGGGTGTTCCCGCTTTGTCGAGGAACATCAGGCACGTATAGGTGGTCGCGCCATCAAATACCTGCTGGTCGCCGAAGTGAACAACCTCGGAGAGGTGCTTCCCGTTGGCAATGAACTCACGCAACGCCCAACCATACTTCGCGTTGAAGAATTTGTGAGGAAGGATAACTCCCAGCCGCCCTTTGTTGTTCAACAGTTGCAGTCCGCGCTCTGCGAAGACGACGTAGATGTCGTAGTTGCCTTTGGCAGCCGCTGCATAGTGACTTGTTAGATATGTGACAGCAATCGGATTCGTCTCTCTCATTGTCTGGATTCGAATATATGGTGGATTGCCGACAATGGCGTCAAAACCGCCTGTCTTCATGATGTCAGGGAAAGCATCGTCAAAATCCATCGGATTGAGTTTGCGCTCTTCGTCTGTGGCGAACAGTTGCCCATCCAATATGTCCCGGCCAATGAGCGAGTTACCGCAGACAATGTTTTTGCTGAGATCGGGCAGCAACTGCTTCATCTGCGCGGTATGCTCGAAATCCAGAAGATACTGATGAGTGCTGGCTTCTGTCTCCTCCTGCAGCAATTTCAAGTAAAGTGAAAGCTGGCAGACTTCGACGGCTTGAGCGTCTATGTCCACGCCGTAGATGTTATTGAGCAGGATTTCCCGTTTCTTGCTGAGCGAGAGATAGAGTTTGCCGTCACGTTTGATGCAGTCACCTTTTTTTGCTCTGCGTGGGTTGTCGTTATAGTATTGGCCGTGGTATTTGAGAAGCACGTCGAAGATGCCCAGCAGGAACGAGCCGCTGCCGCAGGAGATGTCGGCAAAGCGCATTTTGGCAATTTGCGTGGGTGTTTTGCCTTCGATAAGCTTGCCTACGGTGTTCTCTACAATGTAACGGACGATGTACTCTGGTGTGTAGTAAACACCACCCGCCTTACGGACTTCCGGTTTTTCTACGACCTTAGCCCTTTTGGCAGTGGCGACAATGACCTTGCCGAGGAAACGCTCATAAATCGACCCGAGTATGTGAATCGGAATGGCGTTGAAATCGTAAGGGGAATTGATGTGAGCGAAACTCTTGCAGATGTCGGCGAAGGCCGTGTTGTCGATACGGAAGCTGGCATCGTCGAGAATATCGTGGCGCTTGTAAACAATGCCGTTGTAAATGCCATCGAGGCGGCGGCTGGCCGCAACGAAGTCTTCCCAAACCGTACCTTTTTCCCCGAAAAGTTCTACTATGCGTTGCTCTTCGATACCTTTGTCTTCGAGGAACCGGAGAAAGACCAGACGGTCAAGAGTGCGTTGGGCAAGCTCGGTCAACGTCTCGCTATCGAGATTAGGATTCCGGTTCTTGAAGGTCCGAGCAAGGGATGTGCGGTATTCGTCAAGTTCGGCCAGAAAGGATTCGTCAATGCTCTGGTAGCCGCCGGGGAACAGACCGCGTTGGACGGCCTTGCCGCGTGGCTTGGGGAGTTCCTTGGCGCGTTTTTCTATTGATCCGTCGGCAACGGCCTCTCGCGAGAATAGCCAGTATATTTCGGCAAATTTGTCACGGTTGGTGTAGTCGGTGTAATGGTATTTGGCGACCGCTCTACTCAGTGCAGTCTCTACATCGGGTCTGTAACGACAATCGAGGATGTGGAATTGCTCAAAATCTGTCAGGACAGCGAGCGGGGTTTCACTGTTCCAACCGTAGCGGATCAATTGAAAATAGCTTTCCATTGATTCGACATCGACGGCAGGCTTCTTCGCTTCGACAAAAAACCGGACCTCATGAAAATTGGGCGCAAGATAGAAAGCGTAGTCGGCTCGGCGTTGTGTGCCGCCTGTTGTGACGCCTTTCTCGACTTTGACTTCCTGCTCGTATGGATTGGTTTGCTGGTCGTGGCCAACGTCCCAGCCCAGAGCTATCCAAAACTTGTCGATAAAGTCCATGCGCGCTTGCGCTTCTGAATATCCGGCGGACTTGTAGACAGACTCATTAGACTGAAAGTCCTCAACGAGACCGCCGATCTTTTCAAAAGCTAAGTCAATCTGAGACATATGTATATGCTTCCATTCCGGATGGTCCATCTTTTGCACCAAGAATAATCTCACTGAGTAGCGGGGTCAATATCCAAAAAAAGGCTAACCGCTAGTCACACGATTGCGAAGTAACTTGCTTTGCGAGAATCACAAGACTTGCCACCTAAAAACCGATTGACCGAACCCATGTTTCGGCGTATCTACTCTGAGGCACAAAAACCGAACCTGCCCGGTTATAGCAACAGATGAAATACGCAAACTTCGTTCATTTACATACACAC
>QNAF01000205.1 GCA_003641405.1 Candidatus Zixiibacteriota bacterium
GTAGAGGTAGCGGAACAGTTCACGATAGGCTCGCTCGCGCCGGGGCGGGTCTCTATCCTGGCGGCAGGCTTGGTAGAGGGTGATGGTGTAATGGTGTTTAGCCAGTCTATTCAGTTCGGCCGGTGCAGCGTCCTGTGGAGCGGAATTCAGTACCAACTCCACCAATTCGTCCTCCGGCAGCAAGGCCCAGGCGCATTTTTCGATCAATTCCTGGACGACGCGGCGGCAGGCTGTTTCATTGGTGTGGCCGGGTGGGTTTTTCATCTATGGCCTCTGCTGACCTGGTGATGGCTATTGGTGTGAATTATATCACATTTTGGGCGCAGAGTGTAATCTTTTGGCCGCGATTGCCTCTTACTATAAAAGCCTGCGCGTCATTCTGACGAGCTTTTGGTGACCATAGATAATTATCCATAGGAGGTGTCCCATGCATAGGAATGTAATTCTCAGAACAGCCTTGATTGCCATTACCATCATCACGCTGGTCGCGCCGGTGACGGCGCAGGGGCCGTTGCCGCCTCGCACGCCGATTCCGCTAGCGGGACTCACTGTGGAGAGCACTGGTTCCATCGAATTGTCAACAAGCAATATTGACACAGATCCGAAAGGTTTTAACTTCCCAATCCAAACACCGAATCATGCGTTGACGGAACTCATTGCGTCCCATGCCACACCAGTGCCAAACGAGATGTACATATCGCATGTTTTTCCTAAGTATGCTGTATATGCTGTTGCCGATAGCTTTCGTTTCCCGTTGGATGGGACATGGGCAGTGTCCTTTGATTTCGGCTTACCCAATCCTCGGTTTGATAACAAGAAACACTTGGGAGAAGACGTGCTTCGTGCAGCAGGAACACCGGTGTATGCAGCCGCAAATGGACGAGTTCGTGACAACACTGAACATACAGACTATGGTCATGTAGTAGTTATTGAACACACTTTGCCTGATGGGGCAAAAGTATGTACGGTTTATGGCCATTTGAGACAAGAGGGGATAATTACCAATAACACAGATGTATCGAAAGGCCAGGTGATAGGGTACCTGGGAACATGGGAACAAAATGGTCATTATTCACCACATATTCATTTTGGTGTTCGTAGCGGAGCTTTTACTTGGTGGGTGTATTATGGATATGACATCGGGGGGCAACTCCAATACTGGTATGATCCTTCTGACTTTGTTAACTCACACCAGGGTGGTGGTTCCACTTGCCCCGCTCCTAATCTCACCTCTCCCGCCGATGGTTATACATCTCCTGGTGCGGTCACCTTCGTCTGGACACATCCGAACAACTGCACGGGGCAAAACGGATTTCTGCTGCGCGTGGGTACATCGCCGGGCGGTTCCGACGTGGTTTCAGACCACTTTAGTCCAGGTCTCCAAACCAATGTCACCATCGGTTCCCAATGGCACAACCGGGATCTGTACTGGTCGGTACGCGCCAATACCAGCGGTGCGCCCTGGTCAGGGTCCCGCCGCTTTCGTGTTGAACCGAATCAGGGTGGCAGTTGTTCTGGCTGTTCGTCCTACGTCACCAATTTCTCCTTCAACCCGGATAGTCCTTCCAACGCCACCAGCGTGGACATCAACGTGAGCATCAATACCAACTTTCCCAACTTCCGTGCCGCGCGTATCCGTGTTGTTAACGGCGAGAATCTTGGCGAGTCAAGTGCGTTCAGTTTCTCCCAGACGTGGAACACTAGAAACACCCCTGATGGAGACCAGTGTGTTGTGCTCGAAATAGATGACAATCAAGGCTCCAGTTGGGACAATCCAGCGACCTGCTATCATCCCTACCATCTGGATCCAAGGCCATCGCCGCCACCTGATCCACCAGCACAACCTATCTTACCCACTGATGGTGGCTCATATTCAGCCGACACCTCATTTATACTGAACTGGCTGTCCAGTGCAAATGCTACCGAGTACGACGTGCATTTGGAAGGTGGGCCAAATGTGAACCGCAATTACAGCAATGTACCCAATCATCTGCTAGACATTGGCGTTTTGCCTTCCGGAATTTACAAATGGAAGGTTCGAGCACGTAATCAGTATGGCACAAGTGCTTACAGTGCCGAGTGGACGTTTACCGTTCAAGAAGGTTCACCGACACCTCCCTCCAATTTGAGCGCAACGGCGGTCTCGCCCAGTCAAATCAACCTCAGTTGGACTGACAATGCCAGCAACGAGACCGGCTTCCGTCTGTACCGTGAGGGGTTGCTCATTGCCACCCTCGGTGCGGGGGCGACGAGTTATCAGGATGCCAGTCTTGACTGCAACCACGGCTACAGTTACTACATCATAGCGTACAATAACGCTGGAGAATCGGGACACAGCAACACCGCTTCCGCGACCACGCAGACCTGTCCCTCGTCCGCGCCTCCGTCCCCCAATCCGGTCTCTCCGGCCCAGGATACAACGTTCAACTGTGGCGACGAGATCACGCTCGTGTGGGACGATTTAGGCGCAGGGGTAGAGTACTATGCGGAAACCTGGGGAGCCAACAATCGCACATTGGGCTGGCAGACGGACAACTCCTGGTACCTGGGGGAGCAGGATGGCACTCGAACCTGGTGGCACGTCAAGGCGCGCTACGTGGGAGAGACCGACGAGAGTGGCTGGGGAAGCACAACCTGGTTCAACGTCAACAGTTGCCCTCAGTATCCAGACCTGCGTCCTTACACCCCTTCTGGCTACCAGTACCCTGTTGTCCCTTCGATGGTGGAGGACACGTATGATGAAAGCACACTGTACGTTGATCAGCTCACTTACTTCGATTGGCATTTTATCAACGATGGCAACGCCGTCGCCCCGGGCACCTTTTACGTCGAGCTATGGGTGGACGATTATCAAGTTCTACGATACCCGCAGCCTGATTTCAGCCCCGGACAGATAGGTGGATGGGATGACTGGTCACACACCGTCACCGCTCCCGGTTGGCACACTGTTCGGCTGGTCACTGATCCCGACGGGACCGTTGATGAATCGGACGAGAGCAACAACGAATGGACGCGCAATTTTTACTGGCATGTCCCCTGTAGTGACATCAACGAGTACAACGACGAGTACGGACAAGCCACTGCCCTGAACTATGGCGAGACAGCCAGTGGCGACATCTGCCCCCTGGGTGACTGGGACTATTATACGTTCTATGGAGAAACTGGCGATACGATCGTCGCGGATGTAGATGCACAAGTGCTGGGGTCTGACCTCGACTCGGTGCTCAGGCTTTACGATATTGACGGCACCACTGTTATGACCACCGGTGATGACTATGGTGGTTCGCTTGACTCGCGCATTGTGTACGATCTATCTCACGATGGCTACTATTACCTGCGTGTCCGTGAATATAGCGATGGATCGGAGGCTGGTGGAGATTATTTCTACAATCTGTCGCTGACTGGGGCCAAGTCCGCTCCCTACTCCAGGGACTTTGAGGGAGATACGAGCGGTTGGGACACGGACGGAATGTGGCACCTGACGGACAGTAATAGTCCCTATCCCAACGCCTACAGCGGCTCCCAGAGCTGGTGGTATGGACAGGATGGTACCGGCGACTACGACGATGGTGATTCCAATAGCGGCAGCCTGACCTCGCCACCGATTTACATCCCAGCCGCCGGTTACTACCTGCGTTTCAACTACTGGTACGAGACCGAGACCCAGGGATCGGACTATGACCGGCGCTGTGTGCAAATCTCGGTTGACAACGGCCCCTACAGTGAGTTGCATTGCTTGAGCGATGATGGCATGGGTTGGTGGCACAGCAGTCCGGCCATTGACCTTTCAGACTTGGCCGATCACATCGTCCGCGTCCGCTTTAGCTTTGACACGGTTGACGAGCTACACAATGACTTCCGAGGCTGGTACATAGATGATTTCGACATATCAAATGTCGCTCCCCCCAGTTGCAGCGACGGCAATGAGCCTAACGATTCCCACTCTACGGCTACTGCCATTTCCTATGGGGAGACAAAATCGGGCTATATCTGCCCTGGGGGGGACCTGGATTACTTTACCTTCAGCGGTAACGCCGGAGACACCATCGTGGCGGATATTAACGCGCGTGTCAATGGTTCACAGTTGGATTCTGTTCTGGTCCTCCTGGATAGCGACGGAGTGACAGAGCTGGCATCCAACGACGATGCGCAGCCAGGTTCGCTTGATTCTTTGTTGGGCTATACGCTTCCCAGCGATGGTACATACTATCTCAAGGTACGTGACTACAATCATCCATCTTACGGGGACTCTACTTACTACTACGACCTGTCCTTGAGCGTGGACAACTCGACTCCCACTGGCGCTTTCCTGTCACCCACTGCCAGCACGTACATTTCATCCACCGGTCACATCTCGATCACAGTTGACGCATCCGACGTTGGAAGCGGTGTGCGTAACGTTACCTTCCTCTGGCACCCTGGCGATTGGTCCGATCCCGACTGGGAGGTTTTGGGGGAGGACTGGGACAGCAGCGATGGCTGGGCCATTGACTGGAACGTGGGGAGTTTGCCCGATCAACGTGACGCCGCGTTGTATGCCTGGGCCTTTGACTGGGCTGGTAACTGGGTAGGAATGGAATGTTGGGATATCACACTGGATCGTGAGCCGCCCGTCACAGAGATGGAGACGTATGCACCCTATGGCGGTGCATCATTTCTCGATTTCTGGCTGACCTGGTATGGTGATGACCTGGCAGCAGGTACCTCCGACTATGACATCCAGTATCGAGATGGAACCACCGGTACCTGGACAGACTTGATTATAGATACCACCGACACATACGCTCATCTGATAGGTCAGGACGGTCACACCTACTACTTCCGCAGCCGCGCGCGAGACTGGGCCGGCAATGCGGGCGAGTATCCCAGCACGGCGCAGGTTTCGTACACGGTGCAGATATGCCCCGTTGATATGGACGCCTGGGAAATTGACGACACCTATACCGATGCCAATTCAATCATTGCCGACGGCGCTGCGCAGACACACAACTTTGACATCGCGGGCGATCAGGATTGGGTAAAATTCGATGCAGTAGGAGGTCAGCGGTACGTGCTTCAGACGGAGAACGTGGGAGGCTACGCAGACACCGTGCTTTACGTTTATGACACCGACGGTTCTACACTTCTCGA
>QNAF01000206.1 GCA_003641405.1 Candidatus Zixiibacteriota bacterium
ACTCACTGGTTCCCCTGGAAGAGAGGCTGGACCCGTTCGATGCAGACGAAAGTCAACTGGCAAACCTGCTTGCTGAACATCCCCGCATGTCACTTGTGTCGATCATCAAGAAGCAACTACTGGGGTTCAACGAGACGATGGCTCGCGAGGTAATGCGTCGTTCCTGCGTTGATGAGGTTGTGTCCGGAAACATGACCGAAGAGCAGGTGGTAACGCTGGCTGCGAGCATACGGGATATGGCAGTGCGTTTCCGGGAAACTTCGGCTGCATATTTGTATTCATTCGGTGGGAGGCCGGAGGCCTACCCGTTTAAGTTGCGCATCGCAGAGAGTCAGCCGGAGAAGTACAAGTCACTGTCACTGGCAACTATGGCGCTGGTCTCGCGACGGCAGAGCAATGTCGAAGAGGCCAGTGAAGAAAAGCAGATCCTCAAGGCCGTAAGTCGAGCAGTGAAGCGATTGCAACGGAGAATTGGCAATATCGAGCGAGACGTTACAGAGGCAGAGAATTTCGAGCGCTACAAACGCTGGGGTGAACTGCTGCAGTTGCACCGTGACAGTATCAAAAAAGGGATGACGTCGATTGTGCTGCAGGACCTGATAGCCGAGGATCCGCAGGAAGTTGAAGTACCACTTGATCCGGCGCTTTCGCCCAATGAGAACATTGCGAATTGTTTCAAGCGGCACCGTAAAGGTCGTGAAGGGCTGCAACTGCTGAAGCGTCGCCTGGAGATATCGCAGGGCGAGTTGGAGTCGTTGCTGACAATGCAGCAGGAGCTTGAGGTCAATTTTGATTCTGCCCAGGCGCGCTACGAAAGTGAACTGGCAAGCCTGATGCCAAGTGCCGGGGAGAAGGCTGTTGTTCAACGCCGGCTGCCTTATCGTGAGGCGGTGCTCTCAACAGGCGTGAAAGTGTTCGTTGGCCGCGACGGATCGGACAACGATCAGACTACATTTGAATTCGCGCGTCCCTACGAGCTATGGTTTCATGCCCAGCAGTGTGCCGGATCACACGTGGTTATGAAGTTTCCAACCAAGTCATTTGAGCCGTCGAAGAAGGAGATCGAAGAGACCGCGGCGATTGCCGCCTATCACTCCAAGGCTCGCAATAACAGCCTGGTACCGGTTGCCTACACTCAACGGAAATATGTTCGCAAGCCACGCAAAGCCAAACCCGGCCTGGTGACTGTGGAGCGGGAGAAATCCATCATGGTGGAGCCTCGCAAGCCAGAGAAGTGATTGAGGTGCAGGCAGAGGGCGCACTGCAGATCACCGGTCGATATCTTCGCCGGTCATAGACACAATCTCATCAAGAAGTCTGCGCTCCAGTTCAGATTCAGGAAACGTCTTGATAACCTCACCCTGTTTGATCAGCACACCCCTGCCGTTACCTCCGGCAATGCCAACATCAGCGGCCTTGGCTTCACCGGGGCCGTTGACGACACATCCCATAACGGCAACTTTCAAGTGCGTTTTGATGTGACGGGTTTTCTGCTCGATTGACTCAGCCAGTGGTATGAGGTCGATTTCACAACGACCACAAGTGGGGCAGGAGATGACTTCGACGCCATCGCGTCGCAAAGCACACGATGCCAGTATCTGTCTCGCGATCTCTATCTCATGGACGGGGTCAGCGGTCAGTGAAACTCGTATGGTGTCGCCGATTCCACAGAGCAGCAGAGCCCCGATTCCGACGGCTGACTTGATTGAACCTGTCTTGAGTGTTCCGGCCTCAGTTATGCCCAGGTGGAGGGGGTAGTCGCATCGCTCGGCCAGCAGGCTGTAGGCCCAGAAAGCGGTGCTCGTGTCACTGGCTTTGACTGAGATGACGATATCATTGAAACCGGCGTCTTCGAGAACACCAATCTCCCGAAGGGCGGCCTCGACGAATGCCCGAGGATCATCATGTCCGTACTTGTCGAGCAAATCTTTGGGCAATGAGCCGGAGTTGACACCGATCCGTATCGGTAAACCGGCGTCAAGGGCGGCTCTGGTAATTTCACGAACCTTCCACCCCGCCCCGATATTTCCCGGATTGATACGAATCTTGTCGAATCCGGCCTCAATAGCTTTCAGAGCGAGTTCGTGTCTGAAATGGATATCCGCTACCAGTGGCTGGTCGATTTGCTGTCTGATCTCCTTGAGCCTGTCGGCAGCTTCATCATCAGGAACCGCAAGACGCACGATATCAGCGCCAGCATCGAACAGCCCCCTGGCCTGGCTGACAACGGCTTGTACGTCACGTGTGTCGGCGGTTGTCATGGTCTGGACCGCAACCGGGAACCCGCCACCGATGATAACATCTCGAATCTTGACTGTTCGACTATGGCGTCGCTGATGTGGATACTGCAATTCCATAACTATCCTTGACCGGGGACCTTCAGCGATCTAATTTAACGTATTCGTGCCTTCATGCAAACGAAAGTTGGTTCAGGATGATCTGGCTCAAACGGTTTATACCTTTCGCAGTGATACTTCTGGGGTGGTTTGGGTATGCTTTTGTGAGTGATTTTCTGGCGAGTGAGCGCGAGAGTCAAACGGATCGCACGGCTCTTATCACCGCCAGAGTCTGGATAGCCACCGCTGAATATCAGGATGACCCCGATGGTTTCATTCAGTATCGCGACTCGTTGCTTGAAGCTGAAGACATAACCCCGGATCAACTATTTGCTTGGCTGGAACAATACAAAGGCCGACCGGAGAGATCTTTACAGTTTACCCAGAGAATCCAGCACTATGTTGACTCTCTTTATCAGGTTGAGGAGGCGCGCCTGAAGGCTGAAGATGCTGCCGTGTCGGATTCTGTGATATCAAAGCAGGAATAGTTGGTCAGGTTTGCGTGGGGCACATTCGATTGATACTCTTGTAGTCTACTCGGCAGGAAAAGCGTCCGGGAAGTGCTCCAGTTGGCCGTTGACGAATGTCACGACATCAAAGCGCAAGTCGGTATTTTCGATACTGTTCCTAATAAGGTACTGCTTTGCGGCCTGCGTCAGGTTGCTGATTTTCTTCTTATCAACTCGTTCGGCGGGGTGCCCAAATTTCTTTGAGTAGGTTGATTTCACTTCGACAAAGACAATCAGGTTGCCGCGTTTGACAATCAGGTCGATCTCCTTGTGCCCGGCCCGCCAGTTACGCTCTATGATATCGAAGTTTTGCTGTTGGTAGTACTCGGCCGCAAGGTTCTCGTACTTCCTTCCCTGTGTCTGTTTCCGGTTGCTACCGGGTTTACTGCTATCGGAAGAGGGCATACTGCTGTACCAGGTCAGCCACGGGTCTGAAGGTCCTGCGATGAATCTCGCACGGTCCGTGTTCGCGAAGCTCCCGTAGATGTGCAGGTGTGGGGTAACCCTTGTGTTTGGCGAAAGAGAATGAGGGATAGAGAGCCTCGTAATTGTCCATGATTCTGTCGCGGGTGACTTTGGCTACGATACTTGCCGCAGCAATTGATTTACAGCGCCGGTCACCACCAACTATACTGAACTGTGGCTGTGAGATGTTAGGGATCCCGGCGTTGCCGTCTACAAGAACAATATCCGGTGCCTGCTTGAGATCCATGACAGCCTTGCGCATGGCCAATAGCGATGCCTTGAGGATATTAACGCGGTCTATCGTTTCATGATCTATAATTCCGACTGCGCAGGGGATGCCCAGGCGAGCAATCTCGTCAAAAACCTGTTCCCGTCGATGACTGGAGAGTTTCTTGGAGTCGTCGACGCCATCAATGACGACGCCGGCAGGTAGAATAACGGCGGCGGCCACGACCGGTCCGGCAAGTGGTCCGCGACCGACTTCATCAACGCCACACACAGCACTATAGCCTCGGTCGAATACGATTTGTTCGATTCTGTCGAGAAAATCAGAGGTTGGCATATCGCTTCTTTTCTTTCTGTTCATCGGGCCTCACCTTCTGCAATACGCTTCTGTGCGCAGGAATTCAACAACAATTCCCATACTGATGTTATCGACAGGCCAATTTACTTTCGTTAGGCGGGCAGGGAAGTTATCTTGCAAGTTGGTTGTTGAAAAAATGACATTTTTCATGAGTGACTACTCGGTGCCCCACAGCTTGCTGTGGGTTCTGGCACGTGTCGGGTGACTGCGACAACACAGGGAAAGACGCTTGCCAAGTTGGATGTGTGAATAATGGATACTCAGAAGAGGCATAAGCGTGTGTTCTACGAATTGTATTCCAGTAAGGGTTACTATGGACGGTGGATTTTGACTCAACGTCATATGCGATTTGCAGAGAGCGATGTCCCTGAACTCTATAAGAAAAGACCATTTCAAGATCAGGAACAGGATGCACCCGAATACAGATATACGATTGACAAGGAAGGTATCCACATCGGGTTGTTTTATGATTGTTCGCCTATAGAAAAGTCATCATGATATGCCGTACCGCCGCTTGAGTAGGAACATCCATGTAGTGATATTTCAAACTCCACACTGTAGAATGTTATGGTTTCTTAACAGTCAATTGTCGTGTAAGTAGCGTAATGTCATCAAGTAAACAGAAGCGTTTTGAGTTTAGAATTATCGCCGGTGAGTTTAAGGGTGTGAAGATCATCTCGCCTGATCTGGGAGTGACTCGTCCACCGCTAAGCCGGTTACGCCGGGCGATATTCGATTCGCTGAACCCGTATCTCGCGGGAGCGAGCTATCTCGATTTGTTCAGCGGTACGGGGTCCTACTTGTTCGAGGCTGTTTCGCGCGGGGCTGCGAAAGCTACCGGCGTTGAAATGGAGCGGCAGTTGGCCGATGCCATCAACAATCAGGCGGAAAAGCTTGGGGTATCCGATCGGTTGGCCTGTCTATGCGCTGATGTTGTTGATGCCATCCAAAAGCTGTGTGCGCGAAGTGAACAGTACGATTTGATAATGATGGCCCCGCCTCAGTACAAGGGGTTTGTCGATCACACGCTCAGAGCTCTGAAGGACAACTCCATACTCTCCGCGGGCGGCATGGTTGTTTGTCAGCATGATACTTCCGAGACAGATCAGATTGATTTCCGGTCTTTCCAAGTTTTGCAGCAGCGGAAGTATGGAAACACGACTTTTACTTTTCTCGAAATCGCTAGCCCAATTAGATAGAACGACAA
>QNAF01000207.1 GCA_003641405.1 Candidatus Zixiibacteriota bacterium
AGGTTATTGCCCGATGATGAGTAAAAAGGCCGAGTCTACCGCCGGCTTCACTCCGCTCATGCGGCAGTTTCACGCCATCAAGGAACAGCATCCCAACAAGATCCTCTTTTTCCGGATGGGCGATTTCTATGAGATGTTTGGTGACGACGCCGTCAAGGCCGCGCCGATTTTAGGTATTACGCTGACATCGCGTGCTCACGGCAACAGCAAACGCATTCCGCTCGCAGGCGTCCCGTACCATGCCGCTGACCGGTATCTGGCCAAGTTGCTTGGCAGTGGGCTCAAGGTCGTTGTTGTCGAACAGGTAGAGGATCCGAAAACCGCCAAAGGGCTGGTTAAGCGGGATGTTGTCGAGATACTCACACCCGGTACTTCGACTATCGATACGCCCGAAGCCGAGCATCGTTCTGCAAGTCTGGCAGCAGTGTATGTGTCCAGCGGCAGGAATGTCGGTCTGGCTATGCTTGATATCACTACCGGAGCGTTTCTTGTGGATCAGGGACCGGCCCACAACATGCTTGAACGTTTAGCCGTGCTGGAACCGCAGGAGATACTGTTTCCCGCCGAGACAGGCCGGCAGCGTCTGCCCGGACTCTTTGAAGAGCGTGGTTTCCTAAACAAACTGAGCGAGTACGAAGAGTGGAATTTCGACTACAAGACAGCCACGCGCGAACTCAACCGTCACTTCCAGACGAGTACGCTGGAAGGCTTTGGGATCAGTACAGAAAAAGCAGCAGTGGCTTCAGCTGGAGCAATTCTCAGGTATCTCAAGGACAATCATCGCGATCAGCTTTTGCATGTCAAACGCCTGACCAAGTTGAGTGATGCCGAGTTCATGACTCTGGACTACAGTACCGTGCGCAACCTGGAACTGGTGAAGAGTATCGCCGGGGCGAACGAGGAAAATACTCTCTTCTCTGTGATGAACCAGTGCAACACAACCGCCGGTGCACGGCGGCTTAGAAACGCCCTGGTGCGACCGTTTGTTTCCAAAGAGAGAATTGAGAGACGCCTCAGTGGGGTGGGCGAGCTTGTCAGGAACCGGGACTTGTGTTTTAAAATCATCGAGGAGACCAAACAACTTCCCGATCTTGAACGGCTGGCCGGTCGTCTCGGTTTGGGAAAACTCAATCCACGGCAGATGGCCGGCATTGGGCAAGCACTTTCTACAGCAGACAGGTTGCGCGTACTGCTGCGCGAAGCCCACAGTCCGCTTCTGGCGAACATCGGCCAATCGATTCCGGAAAGCCGAAGTGTTGTTGGGAAAATCGAATCAGCGCTTACGGATGAGCCGCCACTGGTTTCCAGCAAGGGGAAGATATTTCGGCGTAGTTACTCCGGTCGCCTTGACGAGTTGAACGACTCCATCAAGTTCGCCCGCGAGTATATCAGTTCACTGCAGCAAACCGAACGCGAGCGAACCGGTATCAGTTCTCTCAAGGTCGGTTTCAACAAGGTTTTTGGGTATTACATCGAAATCACACGTGCCAACGATGATCTTGTTCCCGATCAGTACATTCGCAAACAGACCCTCGTGAACGCTGAGCGGTACATCACTCCCGAACTGAAAGAAAAAGAGGAACTGATATTCGCCGCCGAAGACAAAATCATGCAGCTTGAATCCGAGTTGTATGGCGAGTTGGTCGAGTTTCTCAACGGCTATATTGGTGACATTGTGCTGACGGCAGAGTTGCTGGCTGAGATTGATCTTGTCTGTGGGCTTGCGGAACTGGCAGTCCAGCACGGGTACTGCCGACCGGAGATATTCGAAGATACTCGTTTTAACCTGCAGAATGGTCGTCACCCGGTGGTTGAGGCG
Source organism: Candidatus Zixiibacteriota bacterium (assembly GCA_003641405.1). Lineage (GTDB taxonomy): Bacteria > Zixibacteria > MSB-5A5 > GN15 > FEB-12 > B22-G1. The sequence goes on from QNAF01000207.1 coordinate 1,820, forward strand.
GTCCTGCCGGCAGGATCGTTTGTGGCCAATGACGTAAGCCTGTCGTCAGACATGGACCAGATAATGATTCTCACCGGTCCTAACATGTCCGGTAAGTCAACGTACCTTCGCCAGATTGGTTTGATTGCCGTTATGGCGCAGATAGGTTCGTTTGTTCCTGCTGACAAAGCGGAGATTGGTCTGGTTGATCGTGTGTTCACAAGAGTTGGAGCATTGGACAACCTCGCGGGAGGGCAGTCAACGTTCCTCGTTGAGATGGTCGAGACGGCCAACATTCTCAATAACGCCTCCGAACGATCTTTGGTGCTGCTTGACGAAGTTGGGCGGGGGACATCCACGTTCGATGGATTATCGGTCGCCTGGTCTGTGGTGGAGAGGATCAACGAGGACTGTCGTTCACGCACTGTCTTTGCCACTCACTACCACGAGCTTACCGGCATGGCTGCTCTGTGCGACCGTGTTCGCAATTTTCAGGTGGCGGTCAAGGAGTGGGAAGGCCGCGTAGTATTCTTGCACAAAATCATCCCCGGTGGCTGCGATGACTCCTACGGTATTGAGGTGGCGCGACTGGCCGGACTTCCGCGAGCTACAATCACGCGGGCCAAACAGGTTCTTCGGCTTCTGGAATCCGGCAAGTTCACCCAGAGTGAATTGGGCAAGAGTATTTACAAGGAGAAAGTTCAGACCAGCATGTTTGATGCACAACCGTCTCTCATCGAAGAGAAACTTCGGAAAACCGATATGGACAATATGACCCCGGTCGAGGCCTTTGAACTGCTTCGCAAGCTTAAGGAGAACCTGAAGTGACAGAAGCTTCCGGAAAGTCCTCGAATCGTCCCTGGATACGTCCTTTGCCAGAGAGGTTGATCAACAAGATCGCTGCCGGAGAAGTAGTGGAGCGACCGGCTTCCGTTGTTAAGGAACTGGTGGAAAATTCATTGGATGCGGGTGCTAATCGTATTGAGATCATTATTGAGAAGTCAGGGGCCAAGCTTCTCAAGATTGTCGATAACGGTTGCGGATTTGCCGAAGATCAGATTGAGGTCGCTTTCTCGCGACACGCCACGTCGAAAATCTCGGAGTTCAAAGACCTCGACTGCATCACATCGTACGGTTTCAGGGGAGAGGCTCTTCCGTCGATTGCCTCGGTCTCACGGTTGCGAATGGTGTCACGACCTGCTGACGCCGACAACGGGCCTGAAATAATTATTGAAGGTGGCGTCCTGCAATCAAGGCAGCCGATTGCTGCCCCACCCGGAACCAGTATCGAAATTGCAGACATTTTCTACAATACTCCGGCCCGCAGGAAATTCCTCAAGGCCGAGACTACGGAAGCACGTCATATCTCACGTGTTGCCATGGCCATGGCGATGGCGCGATTCGATGTCGGGTTCACGTACCATCTGAACGGTCGCAAGGTTTTTGCAACTCCGTCCAATCAGGAGCTTGGCGAAAGAGTTGCCACGTTGCTGGCTCCCGGTAAGCAGTTTGTTGAAATCTCCGGTGAGGTCGGCCCGCTGAAAGTGCACGGTTTTGTCGGTATGCCGGACATGGTTCAGACAAACCGGACCGGGCAGTATATATTTATCAACGGTCGTTGGATTCAGTCACCGGTATTGTCACACGCTTTTGTCGCCGGTTATGGAGAGCTTCTACCCAAAGGTAATTTCCCTATAGGGGCGTTGCTGCTGACAATTGATCTCGATCAAGTGGACATCAATGTTCATCCGGCCAAAACGGAAGTACGCCTTTCACGGGAGCGGGATATCCACGACACGCTACGAAGGCTCGTGTGGGATGCACTGAGAAAGAAAGGTCTGGCACCAGTACTTACGGTGCCGTCACATGGTGCGAAAGCAGGGAAAACAGACTTCGCGCAGCAAAATCCGCAGCAGTCAATCAGGATTCCGGGAATCACGCAGGCGCCAACACCAAACACTGAACTGCTCGGCAATCTCTACAATCCGGCTCGACCGGCGACTTCGGCCGACTCTCCGGAAACTGTGCGCGTGGATACCTCAACAGGGGAGATCATTAGCGATATCGAAATGTCGTCCCCCCCCGGAGCCTTGACGGCGGAGACGCAATTCTCTTTGATAGGCCGCTTCGCAGGCTTGTACCTGCTTCTCCAATCAGGTGACGAACTGTTGATTGTTGACCAGCACGCGGCCCACGAGCGGATTCTCTACGAGGAAATCCTCAGGTATGTTGACCGGCAGAGCGGTGTCGCGCAACAGCTTCTGTTTCCGGTTCAGGTGGAACTCAACCCGGAACAGATGGGGCTATTCGAAGAAGCTGGCTCACTGCTGAACGCCAGCGGTTTTGTGGCCGAGCATTTCGGGGGCAACACAGTGCGGATAGAGGCTGTTCCTTCCGTGCTCGCTCGCAAGGCGCCGGAGAAGACGCTTCTGGCTATTATTGACGATATCGTCTCGCTCAGAGAATCCGGGCACGATCTAAAAAAGGCAGTGGCCCAGTCCGTGGCGTGCCGATCAGCAGTGATGTCCGGTGATTGGCTCACTGACGAGGAGGCTCGTGCTCTTATGACTAACCTGATGAAATGTGAAAATCCGCTTTCCTGCCCTCATGGTCGCCCCACGCTGATCAGGATGGCTCGTTCGGATCTGGACAAGCAGTTTGGGCGTATCTGAACAGTTACGCATTCCCATTATCTGTGGACCAACCGCCTCCGGCAAGACCGGTGTAGCTATGGATCTGGCCGGTGAGTATGCCGTTGAAATTATCTCTGCGGACTCGCGTCAGATCATCAAATATCTCGATATCGGAACAGCCAAGCCCACAATCGAAGAACAGCGAAAAGTCAGTTTCCATTTGATCGATCTGATTGAACCGGGTGAACGCTACTCGGCGGTTCGATTCCTCGTTGACTCAGACCGGGCTGTTTCAGATATCCTTAACAGAGGGCACATTCCTCTCGTAGTCGGCGGTACCGGACTATATCTGCGGGCGCTGACCGAAGGTGTGGTGAAAATCGAAGAAAACGACAACCCTGAGCTCAGAGAAAAGCTCCAGCGTCAGATGGAAGAGCTCGGACCGGAAGAGATGCATCGTCGTCTGGCTGAGCTTGATCCGGACGAAGCCGCACGCATTCATCCCAACAATAAGGTCCGTGTGATCAGGGCTCTGGAAATATGTGAACTCGCTGGTCAGTCAAAAACAACCTTAGTGGCATCGGGTGCGTACAAGAAGAGCAAGTATGAGTATGAATATTTCTGCCTGGTACCTCCGCGTGATGAGCTGTATGCTA
>QNAF01000208.1 GCA_003641405.1 Candidatus Zixiibacteriota bacterium
ACGGTTATCACCGGAAGGTGAGTGATCATCGGAAGGATCACCGCCAATGCCGTTACAGGTGGTCATCTCCCACTCGCCGTCACCACCAAGGCCGGTCCAACCCTGATCCCACGAGAAATCGTCACCAAAGATCACTACCCGGTCACCGATTGTAATACTGAAACTCAGATTGGTCGTGTAAGCTCCTGATGTTACCGCAAGATCAGCCATCACCAGGTAACCCATCGGAGTGGATTCATCTGCAGTAACCTGGTAAGTATCGCCTGAATTATTGCCTGAGGTCGAAGAAACGATATCGCCAAAGTAACCGGAACCGTCGTCAACCGTCAGGTTGATATCAGTCGCCGAAAGAGTCGCGCTTGTTGCAAAGGCTGTCGCTGAACCCGTGTTCTCCAGAGTTACGGTCAGAATGGCCGTCTCACCAGGATCAAGCATACCGTTGTCGTTGCCGCCAATGGCGTCGTCTACGACCACCGAAAGGTAAGCGATATCCGGTGCGTGCACCGGAACGCTGAACGTGCCGGTCCAGGTGTCACGAGCAGTGCCCGTAACTTCCAGATCAAACAGAATCATGTGATCGTCGGGACAATTATTTGCAACGTCAAAGGCAAAACCATCAGCGATATAGGAAGTACCAAAATTGCCAAGGATCGTGCCGTAGGCTTCGGTGCCATCGGTGATTATCACATAGCTGTCTAATGTCGTGATCGTGGCGTTGACATCAAGGGCATCATCCGGGCCAACGTTCTGAAGCTGAAGGCCCAGAAGAATTGACTCACCATTGTCAACCAGACCGTTGTTGTTACCCGAAGCATCATTGATGTCATGGTAGTCATAAACTACATACGGACCGGAAGGAGAAATTACCTGGATGCCGGTCTGAAATGTGGCCGCATTAAAAGCAGTCACCGTCAAGGTCACGGTTTCGCCAACTGGTGGCGTGGCTCCAAGCGGAATCGTCGCGAAACCGGTCGCATCGGTCCACGCAGAACCGTACAAAATGCCATTGTGGTAAATAGCACAGAGGGCGCCTTCAACACCGGAGACCGTCACGTTGAAAGATGTGGCCGTGAAGAGCATTATGGCGTCATGAATCACAATCAGCGGTGCCGGTGTGTCTGTACGTAGTTGAATGGAGGGATCGCCCAGGAGCGTCCAGGCCCTTGATTCGCTAACGCCCGTTGACCCGTTTAACTCAATCATCTTAGATGAACCATTGTAGCAAAGGCCACCGATAGATGTCTTGGCCTCAGCACAGTAAAGATCAACGATTTCATCCTGACAGTCCATCGGCGGAGACCAGCCCTGAGAAATGATAGATCCATAACCGGCTACGCCACCGGTGGGCTCGCCATTCACATTGTTTGTCGAGCGCTGCCATGCTTCACCGAAACAGTAGCGATCGTAAAACTGACTCACGTTGCAGGCAACATGAACGACGAACGGAAGCATATTGTCGTTCTGCAGAGCTTCGACATCGCCTGTACCGAATCCCGTAGTGCTCCAACCGCTGGGAGCACCGTGTCCGGTATAGTTGACAACCGTGCGGCCATCCTGCAGAGCGTTGGTTACATCGCCGGAGGTGGCTCCCAGGTGTTCGTAAAGGCGATCCACCTCAGTATATGTGAAAGCCAGCAGATCGTCCCTGATTAGGTCCTCATGTTCCCAGTCATGCTCGCCGCCCTGACCCGTATTGGGGTCATTCGAACCGACACCAATAGCCTTGTGGAACCAGTCGCCAGCAATAGGATTCAACTCATACTCCACTGAGCGTTCCACCTGGGTAATTACATCGCCAGAGGTCTCAGCAGAGAATCGGCCGAGGAAAATGTCAATATAGTCATCCGAACCAGCCACCTTTCCGTAGACGGGATCGGAGTTACCGGAGCCATCCGGTTTGTTGACCTCGTTGTGATCACCCACCAGCAGCACAAATACAATGTTCGTGGTGTCGTAGAAGTCTTGAATGAAGGCAGTAATATCCGCGGAGTTGTTACCAATTTCCGAAACATTCACCATTGTTGTCTTGATGCCCTTTTGCATCTTCCACTCTACCAACGGCGCCATTTCATCGGCAAAATCGTCGTGAGTGATAATCAGCAAATCTCCTAACTCACTGGCCGAAGTATACTTCGACCGAGAGGACGCGTAGTTGATAAAACGACGCTCATACAACAGATCAAAGTCCTTGGCAAGCATTTCGTCGCGTTTGCTGTCTCTCAGGACATTAACCAGACCGGGGCCGTCAGAGGTAACCTCGACTGTCACCGAAGTGTAGACGCGGAGTACCTGGCTGGACGGGTTGTACTGGAATGCGTTCAGCTCGATCACCGTGCCACGGTAGTCACGCTGGATGAACGGCTCCCTTAGTGTTGCCAGATCGGACGGGTACCACTCATCAGTCTGATAAACGGCTCCAAATTCGTAAGGAACACTCTGAGGATCAATGTTACGCATCAGGTTACCCTTTGAGGGAGCTACCGGAGTCCTCGGAATGTCAACATACTCAGATGAGAGTACGGCAATTTTCATGTGCGCATCATCGGGGATAATAATACTGCGGCAGAGGCGCGGCAGAGACGGCTCTTTGGCGTTGAGCAGTACATGCTCTTTGTTGCAGCTTATTTCATAGTAGGTATTCCCGTTGATATCGACAGCGCTTTGTTCAAAGGCGCCAACTTCGAACCGGACCACTGTCCGGGAGTCATCGGATTCCAGAACGATTGCATTGGCATCGCCCGGAACCATCCCCAATTCCACTCTCTCGGCAGAGACAAATGTCGCCGCAAAGAGAACCAGAATGGTAATCATTAGCAGAGTGCTTCGCATGAAGAGTCCTTCCTCTTAAGTATGAGATCAGTGTTACTCGCAAGTACTACGTTTGGTGAAAGAGATATCACAGCATCGGTGACATCCCATACATAATATTACAATATAGCGTTTTCCGGGGGTTTTCCAAGATAATAATGTGTCAAATTCTATCTAATTCCCGGATAATCAACTGTGCGCAAATCCGGCCTTTGACAAATCCTAACTTTCAAGGAGTCTGACTACAAAACACCGGTTATTGGCACAAGTGGTTGCACTGCTGATGCTTAGCTGATACCCAGCATGACCGATGCCGCTGGTCCACTATCATGCTATTCGGGGCATAGTTAGCCCCATATTGCGCAGTTTTTGCGACGATTATCTCATGATGATGATGTCAATACGCCGGTTCTTAGCCCGACCGTCAGTAGTCTGGTTCGAGGCAACCGGCCGGTCAGCACCGAAACCGATCGAGCTTATCCGACCAGCGGGGATCAGCAAGCTCTGGCGCAAGTACTGCATCACGGCATAGGCACGCTTCTCCGAGAGAGTCACGTTCCCGGCCGCGTCCCCGGATGCATCGGTGTGACCTTCGATGCTTAGCTTGGAATCCGGGAACATCTGGATAACCTCCTCGACCTTTTTGAGCAGTGGGATATGTTCATCCTTGATATCATGTTTGCCGATATCGAATGACAGTCCGCTGAGTCGTAAGACAATGTCATTTGAGGAGTTAAACAGAATTTCCCCCTCTGAAGGGTTGAGCATTTTCTTGGCTCTCTTGAACTTCTCTTCCTGGTCCACACGGTCCTGAAGCTCCGAAGACATAGCATCATGCTCCTGCGACAACTCCGACAACTCTGCCTGACTTACCTGCATCTGCTCTGCAAGATTGCTTTTTTCGACGAGGAGGTCGGATATTCGACGGTCGATATCCTGTGCCAAAGTTACTGGGTCGTCGCCCGACGGCGTGACTTTAAGCTTGGCCAGAGACGCCCTAAGCTGGCCTGAGAGCGTAAGTCTGAGATTCTCCAGATCGGCGTCCAACTGCTGTTTCTCAGCCTTGATGCTGTTGATGTAGTTAATAAGCGTGTCGGCAGCCGCCAGAGGACCGTCATCAAACGGCAAAAACTCAAGATCGATAGCCTCTCCCACTCGGTTCATCTGGATCTCATAGACCAGAATGAGCTTTTCCCATGCCTGGTCGTTACGCTTGAGGGAACGCACCGACAGTCCGATATTTGACGCGTGCCGGGCCTCGTATTCTGCCCGCTCGGCTTTCACGATCGCCTCTTCGCGGTTGTAGCGGTCGGCGACAACAATGGCATCGGCTTTCTCACGGACAGTACGAGCTTTATCGAGAGTGGACAGCGCGAACTTACCGGCATCATCGGCCAGAGCTTTTTCAATCAACCGGTCGGCCATACCGAGGATATCCGCCCGGATTGCCTCGAGTTCGGCGATGTCGAACAGCGGCGACGATTTGTCCGCCTCTTTAAGCGCCGATTTGACGTTACCGGATTCCACTTTAGCGGTAGCTTTGATGAACTGTAACTCGGCTTTCTGATACAGCTCCGGTACAAGGTTATGTGCCCCGGCTTCCCTGGCCTTGTTGCGTGGCGGCAAGTATTCCTGAAGAGACAGCTTGCAGACATCAGTAGCTTTGATCGCATTTCCAGCCAGTTCACGAGATTCCGAAACGTACCTGTCAATTGACTTTTGTTTCTTGTTCAGTTGGACTGCTTCGCCCGACTGTTCGAACCGCCTCTGGGCTTTCTTCCACATACTGGGAGCAAAAACATCCGCTTCCATCACTTTGGCGGAATCCATAATCCGGGTTAGTTCGTCATATCCTGATGTATCCACGGCCAGACATGGACTACCTGCTAACAGCACAGCGCAAAGTCCAAGCAATGTTATCTGAGTTCTTATCATGATAGAATCCTCTCTGCTTGTAATAATCCCATTCAATAGTCAACCTAAACTGCGACGTACTGTGGTGGCAACAAAAAGAACCAACAGGGCGGCTGGAGCTTGTTGAAAAACTGGTATCTCCGGAACGTTAGCCTTGTAGGGCGGATCCGTCTTCGAATCCGCCTCCCCAAAAGACCCGGCGGCTGGTCTGGTGGCCCACCCTGTGGGGCCTGTTGAAAAAGTCACTACTTCCAAATGTTCATACTCGAGCGGCGGTGCTGCCAGGTGTCCCTGCCTGGCAGTCGGGGGAATCCGGAGGGGCGTCAGGCAGAGACACCTGACGCCAC
>QNAF01000209.1 GCA_003641405.1 Candidatus Zixiibacteriota bacterium
GTTGACTGGCCGGTGCCGTAGCGATTGTCGAAAAAGTGCTTGGTTTTGGAATCGTTAACGGCAACCACGGGGAACAGCAGAGCGCCGTCGTCGGCCATGGCTTTCAGCCGGATCACGCCGGTAGTCGTCTCTTCCGTGCCGGCCAACACGTTGTCGATCAGTTCCCGACGATCTTTGTGGAGAGTCGATACCAAATCGGCGCCATCATCCATGGTGATGTGCGGTTTGACGTCGAGTGCCTGGTTGATATGCTTGTAGTAGGTTTTGTTGTCTTCACCGTGAACAGCGAAGACCGCTATCCCGTACTCGGCCACCAGCGCTGCTGCGGACTCGTCCTGGGTAGAGAGCGGGTTGGACGCACACAACGTACAATTTGCCCCGCCGGCTTTGAGCGTACGCATCAGGTTAGCCGTCTCCGAGGTCACATGCAGACAAGCCGCGATATTGATCCCCTTGAGCGGCTTATCTTTGGTAAATCTCTCCCTGATCAGCCTAAGAACGGGCATTGAGCGTTCGGCCCATTCGACTTTCTTCTTACCTTCTTTGGCGAGCTTGATATTTCCGATGTGGTGTTTCTGTGCCATATATTCCTACGCGTCCTTGGCCAGTGTTTTGGCCATGTCTGTTTTTTCCCACGTGAACGATTTCTCGGTCCGCCCAAAATGGCCGTACGCAGCAGTCGCCCGGTAGATCGGTTTGAGCAGGTCGAGCGTTTTGATGATGCCATGCGGTGTCAGGTCAAAGTGTTTACGGATCAGTTCGGTGATTCTACCTTCCGGTACTTTCTGTGAACGATCACAGAATACCATGAGCGATACCGGCTCCGCTACACCGATAGCGTAAGCAAGTTGGATCGTGCATTTTTCCGCAAGACCCGATGCCACGACATTCTTGGCAACGTAACGTGCCATGTATGAAGCCGAGCGATCAACCTTGGTCGGGTCCTTACCGGAGAACGCGCCGCCGCCGTGTGTGGCCATACCCCCATAGGTATCAACAATGATCTTGCGACCGGTCATACCGGTGTCCGAAACCGGTCCACCGATCACGAATTTCCCGGTCGGGTTGACCAGGAATTTGGTCTTGCGGTCGATCATACGTTTGGGTACAACGGGTCGGACGACGGCATCGATTATCTCAGCAATAGCATTGCGTGTGATCTTCTTGCCCGTCCGGTTGAGTATCTCTTCCGTGTGTTGGGTCGATATGAGCACCGTGTCAATCCGGGCCGGTTTGCCACCCTTGTATTCCACCGTGACCTGTGACTTGCCGTCGGGACCAAGATAACCGAGGATTCCCTTCTTGCGTACGTGCGTCAGGCGTTTTGCAAGTTTATGGGCAAGCATGATCGGCATTGGCATCATCTCTCTGGTCTCACGGCAGGCATAGCCGGACATCAGACCCTGGTCGCCGGCTCCACCTGTATCCACACCCTGTGCGATATCAGGTGACTGTGAGCCGATAGCGTTGAGTAGACCACACGTGGCGCCCGTGAAGCCGTAGGCGGGGTCAGTGTAGCCGACATCTTCCACGACTTCTCTCACGAGATTGTTGATATCAACATAGGCGGTAGTCGTGATCTCACCGCCGATAATGACAAGTCCGACAGTTACGAAAGTCTCGCAAGCGACACGCCCCTTAGGGTCCTGTCGCAGGATTTCGTCCAGCACACCGTCTGATATCTGGTCACAGAGTTTGTCCGGGTGTCCTTCCGTGACCGATTCCGATGTAAACAGGAAATCTCCGGCCATATCTTAGCTCCTTCTTTCACGAGTACCTGATCGCACCGCCCACAGTTCTCAGGCCGGGTTGACCTCTGAAGATTCACCGAGGTTGAGAACCTGGCTATTGCCCCTCAGTCGAACCTCATTTCCCAGCAGAGAATCCTCCAGAATCATATTATCGACCGTTGTATTACATCCTATAATCGAGTTTCGGATAATGCTGTCTCGGACTGCAGAGCCTTCCGATATCGAGACGTTCGGCCCCAGGACGGAGTTAGCAACAGTGGCATTAGGATGAACATATACCGGTGGAATTACCGCTGAGTTCTGAAGCTTGGGGGACTGGTTGATTGATGCCACCAGGTGTTTGTTCGTTGACAGCATAGTCTCTTTTTTGCCGCAGTCGAACCATTCCTGGACCTCGTACGGAGAGAAAGAGGCACCCTGTTCGATCATCCCCTGGAGAGCGTCGGTGAACTGAATTTCCCCGCGAGTAGTCTTGCCGGATTCAACATGCCCCCCCAGCGCTCTCTTCAGTGGTGCAATGTCGTTGAAATAGTATAGGCCGATAATAGCAAGGTTGCTTCTGGGCTTCTCAGGTTTCTCCTCAAGTTGTACCACGCGATCATTTTCGACGACCGCGACACCGAATCGTCGGGGGTCATCAACCTGTCTCAGACCCAGCACGTTTTCGCCGGCTTTGATAAACTTGTGTAAATCACATTCCACGATGGTGTCGCCCAGAAGAACGAGAAGGTCACCGTCGTTAATGTCACGGATAGCCAGGTTGAGCGCGTAGCCGAGCCCATGCAGTTTCTCCTGAGTTACAAATGTCGATTTGAACGAGAAGTTGCGCCTGACGAAATCCTCGATCATATCACCACGAAAACCAATGATGAAAATGACTTCTTCTGGATCAAGTTTGACTATCGGGTCGAGCAGATGCGAAATAATCGGCTTCCCGGCAACGTGCAAAAGTGCTTTCGGCTGCGAGTGCGTGTGTGGCTTGAGCCGGGTACCTGCTCCCGCAACAGGAATGACTACTCTCATGAACTATCCTTTCAAGACTATTGCGAACCTAACCAATCAGTCATGCGAAGACAAGAGAAACCCACTCGACGGAATCCGGCTATGCCAGATTCCTCTGGACTTGTCGATAAACCCTATAGCAGTGTTGTGTCGGGTCCTGATTTCCCGCCCAGGCGGGAGATTGTGACCCGACACGTAGTATCATGTCATATAACAGAGTCAGGTCTCACAAACCTGCCATCGCAGATTTGAAGGATCTGACTTAACTCAGGGAGAAAACTCTTTCAACAAGCCCCTCTGGGTGGGCTACCACTCTCGCGCATTACGTCAATATTGAAAGCGCCCCGGATGGGGCGCTTTCTGCTGTCTTTTGTCTGATTCGGCTGAAACCGCTTCCCAGCCGGTTGGATTGAAGACAGACCTACATAGCCTTGAGAAAATCTATCTCAAAAATCAGGTTGGTCTTACCGGGAATAGCACCCCCGGCACCTCTCTCACCGTAACCGAGCTTCCACGGCACTAAGAGACGGCGCGTGCCGCCCTCTTTCATGCCTATCATGCCTTCGCTCCAACCCAGGATTAACCTGACTCCAATCTGACATTTGAACGAACCAGGGCGGTCATGAGAACTGTCTATTTTATCGCCTTTGACCAGACCGGTGCTGTCGGCTAGCCAGAGTGTGTAGTGACAATCAACATTCATCTTGTCTATGGCTTCTTTGCCTTCGCCTACGACAAGATCCTGGTAGCGAAGTCCTGATTCGGTTGCAATGATTGCCGGCTCTTCCACTTCCTTGTCCTCCTTCGCCTCAGTTGCGGCTTCTTCGATCTTAGCTTCTTTCTCTGCCACCTTAGCCTCAGTGGCCTCCTTAACCTTGTCTGCCTTCTTCTCCACCTTGGCCTCGGTAGCAGCTTCTTCAGTTTTAGCCTTCTCAGCCTCTGCAAAACCACTGGTGATCAGCATTGCCGCGAGGAATGCCACGGACATAATCAGCAATGTCAGCTTCTTCATAATTCTTTCTCTCCTTCTCTGCGCTTGTTACTGACAGTTATTGTTCATTTATACAAGAATTGTCTGTTCACGTTTCGCGCCGGTGGAAACCAGTTTGATACGTACATTCAGGTCGTTGGCGATAAAACCCAGGTAGTCGCGGGCGTTTGCCGGCAGGTCATCAAACAATGTCAGCCCGGTGGTGTCGGTTTTCCAGCCGGGGAAGGTTTCATAGACGGGTTTGACGTGGGCAAGTTCGGCAAGGTCAAGAGGCACCTGATCCATCAGTTTGCCGTTCAGTTCATAGCGAGTACATATCTTGATTTCATCGAACTCGTCGAGAACGTCCAGTTTCGTAACGGCAATCGAGTCCACGCCATTTACCCTGGCGGCATGGCGCAGGCTTACCAGGTCCAGCCACCCGCACCGCCGCGGTCGAGCCGTCGTAGCGCCGTACTCATCGCCCAGTTCGCGGATTTTCTCGCCAACATCATCGACAAGTTCGGTGGGGAACGGCCCGGCACCTACCCTGGTGGTATATGCCTTGATGATGCCGACAACCTCGTCGATCATCTTTGGTCCGACCCCCAGGCCGGTCAGGATGCCACCGGTAGTCGTGTTTGAGGAAGTTGCGAACGGGTAGGTTCCAAGATCGACATCGAGCATTGTCCCCTGGGCTCCTTCGAAAAGGATGGACTTGCCCTCTTTGTATGCCTGGTGGAGATGATAAGAGACATCCACCACCATCGGTCGAAAGAGATCGGTTAGAGCCAGAAGGCGCTTGTACGTGGCGTCGAGATCGGCCCGCTCATCGGTGGAGCCGTCAAGATAATGCGCTTTGACAGTGCGCTGATACTCGAGACGCCTTTTCAGTCGCTCCGGAGCAAACAGGTCCACAATCCGAATGCCGTGACGCGCTACCTTATCGACATAGGTGGGCCCGATCCCGCGCATAGTAGTACCGATAGATGATGTCCCCCGCGCCCTCTCCTGAACGGATTCCGCAAGTTTGTGATAGGGCAGCACAAGGTTGGTAGCCGGTGAAATAAACAGCCTTCCCTCGTAGTCAATCCCCTTATCCTTCAGGAATTGCAGTTCTTCCACAAAGCCGAACGGGTCCATGACAACACCGTTTCCAATGTAACAGCGCTTACCCGGCTGGAGGATTCCTGACGGAATCAGGTGCAGGACGTACTTGCGGTCACCAATGACGATCGTATGCCCGGCGTTGGCTCCGCCCTGAAAGCGGGCGACAATGTCGGCATCCGCCGCCAGCAGGTCGACAATCTTGCCTTTGCCTTCGTCGCCCCATTGA
>QNAF01000210.1 GCA_003641405.1 Candidatus Zixiibacteriota bacterium
CATGCCAACGGTACGCATTACAAGAAATCTGTTGCTGCTGGCAACAAGATAACTTCCATGATTCATTTGAGTTGTGAATCGTCTTCTGGCGACGCTGTTGTCTTGGAGTCCGTCGATGCTACCTCTGTTACTGTTTTGAATGGTGAACTTCGTGGTTGCGATAGTAATGGTGTTGTTATCGATGAACCTAGTGGCAATGTTTTCTTTAATAATTTGTACATAGACGGGCAGGACACAGCTTCTACATGGGGTATTTTGTGTGATGATGTTGGAGCCATTAAAGGCGACGTGAAAATAGCTAATTTTGATGGTGGTGCGTGGATTAAAAAGATTTCTACTGGTGGGTCTATGGGGTTTTTGATAAATGCACTGACAGGAACAGAAGCGGGTGTTCGTCTTGGAGATTTTAGTAACACTACCCATGTGCAGCGGTTTGCAATACGACATGGAAGCTCAATAGTATCGGCTGGAACAAACGGTGTCCATCTCGATTATGCGTTAGGGTGTGTCGTTAATCTTGGATTTGTCAGTGGAGCCACAAACGACATTTTGTTTGATAACAATTCTGCCAACTGTACAGTAGTTACAAATGGGCGAAATGTTACATTTTCCAAGTATACTGACAATGGCACTGACAATAAGTTGGTTTTTGATGGTGAATCATTGGCAACTTTTACTGATGGTGATGCAACACCTTCAGTTTTGGGCTATTCATCGTTTCTAACTAACACGACAGGTGTAACGATAACAAGATTTGATTATGGTTATCCGGGTCAAGTTATTACAATCGTCTCAAAGGGTGCGATTGTTTTCGATACTACCACTGCTACTCGACTGATTGGAAGCTCGGTAGATATTACTACTGCTGCTGGTGATGTAACTCAGTGGGTGTGTGAGGTTGCCGGAACAACGGCTTCTGTATGGCGGTTGGTTGGATTTGTAGATGTTAGCGCAGATAATTCTGGCGGTGCATAATGCTCCGAGAAGCTACTCAGAACGATTACGATTATTTAGCGGGCCATTCGGTAAGCCGCGGCTTGAAAGAGCAACCGGCGCAGACTGACTTTGTTTACGCTTTAGACTTTGGCGACGTGCTTCTGGGTGTTGGTGGGATTAAGTTATTGACTCCTACCGTAGCTTGGTGTTGGATGGACTGGACTGACCACGCTTTAGAGCATAAGATTTTCATGTATCGCGTAGTGAAAGAATGGTTGGATGTGATGTGGTCAACTCACAATTTGCGAAGGTTGATGGCTGTCGTTGAACCCGACTTTCGCGAAGCAATTAAGACGGTTGAACACCTTGGTTTTGTAAAGGAGTGCGATATGCCTCATTTCTTTGGTGATAAGCATGGTATAATGTTTGCGAGGTGCATGTAATGGCTGCTATGGCTTCTGTAATTGCGGGTGCTGCTGGTGGTGCGTTTGCTCAGGCTGGCGGCGGGTTTGCGTTCGGTCAGTTTGCTAGTGCGCTCGGCCAGGCGGCGATTGCTCCTGCGATTGTTGCCGGTGTTGGGCTGACAGCTGCCGGTCTGGTTCAACAAGGTCGCGCGGCTAAGGCACAGAGCGAGAGTCAAGCTGCGATGTCTCAGTACAATGCAAGGGTTCAGGAGCGTGAAGCTCAAGCCCAGCAGCAGTACGCGAGATTCCAGCAGAGCAGGCAGGCTAAGGAGTCTCAACGGCTCAAGAGTACCATGCAGGCTCGTATGGGTATGTCTGGTGTAGACACTTCTGCCGGGACTCCTTTGCTGATTCAAGCTACTCAGGCGGAGCAGTCGGAGCTTGACAATCTTTTGATTGGTTATCAAGGTAGAGTTGGTGCTGGGCGTGCAAGAAGCCAAGCCGCGCTTGACACGATGCAGTCCAGTATTTATAAGCGAAGGGGTCGAAATCAGGCTGGGGCTGCTTATACTCAGGCCGGCACATCTTTACTTACAGGGTTCGGCAATCTCGGTATGCGAATGGCAGGTAGATAATGGCGAAGTTTCCGATACGATATTCCCAGCAGGCTCCCCCGCAACAGTCCGGGGTGGTTCGCAGCAGTGTTGATGTTCGCACCGGTGAAGGTCTTGCTGGTGAATCTTTAGCTCGTGCCGGTGAAAAGCTGGCTGGCTTTGGCTTTGAGATGATGGCTAAGATTCAGAAGGCCGAGGACGATGTAGAGTTTTCCGCACGGAAGCGCGAGATTGACAGCTATTACTCTGACGGTTATGTTACAGCTGGTGAGGTAGGAACCCCGGAAGCTCAGATAAAAATACACACTGAGGTTGACAAGAATGTCCAGAGCGTTTCTTCCAGGAACAGTCGCGTAAATACAGCATTGCAGATATACAAGAACAATGTCGCTGCACAGTGGGGTAAGACTTACGGTATCCAACAGTTGAACCTACGGAAGAAGAACATTGGTACACAGGCTGACTCGAACATGCAGCATGCTCTTACTAATGGTGATTTGAAGGGCTACACAGACGCAATGAACGCCAAGGTCAGCATTGGTCTTGCAACCCCTGCGCAGGCAAAGACAGCGTTGGAGCAGTTTGAAAACAATTCAACATTGGAACAGATTAAGCGGCAGATATTCAGCAACGACCCGGAACAGGTTGGTGTTGGTCTTGAGCGGTTGGAGAAGATGAACCCAAAGGAAATGACTTCCGACCAAATTGTAGTTCGTAATAAATGGTCGAAGGTTTCTAAGTCGCAAGTGAAGCACAATACCGACGAAGTTCTAAACCAGATGTATACCAGCATGGATAAAGGCTCGAATCTCTCTCCAATAGACAAGCAGACCGCTGCTGACAATATGAAGCGAACGCTTGCTGCCACCAAGGGTCTTTCGCGGGAAGATGCTAAGATTGTACTCAAAGACATTAACTTGTGGGTTGACGGAGAAGAGCGGGAGACCAATAACAACGCGTATCTTAGTGTCCGAGATGCTATTGGCGATTTCAGGTTGGGCGCGATAACCCCCAAGCAGTTGGATGCAAAATTGCAGTCGGTGAGATTCAAGGTAAGCCCAAAGGATTTCAAGTCTCTAGGCAAGGACATTGAACGAGAGATTCCTGCGAGACAGAGCCAGATTATGGCGAAAGCGGAGAAGTACGCAAGGCAGAGGATTGCACCTTCGCAGACATTGTTACAGGCTATGGTTTCCGCTGGCAGGGATACTGCAAAGATAGAAGCGTACATGTCTGGTGCGAAGTACCAAGCTGACTTGCAAAAGATGGCTCATTACACACGCGCTGCTGAAAACTTGATAGCCAAAGACCCTGACTCCGCAACCTTGAAAGAAGACCTTCGTAAGCTGGCTGAGGAGTATGCTACCAAGACTCCCCAGCAATTAGGGGAGATACAAGCTGTGTTCACTCGCCAAGACGAAACCGTGGAGTTACCTGTGGTAAAAACGCGGGAAGAAGCAAAAGAACTCCGGCCAGGCGAATGGTATTACATTATCGACCCTGTAACAGGGAAGAAGTATAAGGCAAGGAAGAAATAATGGCGATTCCTGCTTGGGCTAAAGAAGATGTTGAACGAGCGAAGGGTGAGGACAGCGGTGAAGTTGGCGTTCCCGCTTGGGCTGCGGAAGATATTGCTCGCGCTGCGGAGGACACTGCGGTAGAACCCGACCCACTGGAACCCTACGAAACATGGCGAGTCTCTGACCCGTTAATGCCTGCCGAACTCCCCTCGTTGACATACGAAGACGAGGTTTTTCCTTCGTTGACTCAAGGTCGATACAAGAATGCGGCGAGAGAGTTTATCGCCAGTATCGGCGGGCCAAAAGAGGCTTCTTCTGAAGACATTGATTTGTGGGTTGACGACGCTGAGAAGTCTGCCCGTGAGGCAATGGAACACTTTCGTATGGTTCAACGAGATAAAGATGAGGCATGGAACAAAAAGCAGCTCGCAGAGTACGAGAAAACCCATCCTCAACTAGCACCGGCTGAACCCGGCAAACCCCGCCTTGTCCCTGCTGACTTCCCACAACGACCGGACAAGAATAGTTTCGGTTGGGATACAGCACACGATTTAATCAACTACCTGGTTCACACCGACACGAGCGACGCGAATCAAGCTGTTGTTGATACGGTATACGGACAGCTCCCCGACCATCCTTACTTAGCTAGCCGAATGGTTGAATACATTCAGGTCATGGCTGAGAAGGGGCGTATTGAAGTCCAACGGTACGAACAGGCCAAAGGCGCTCCTGACAGCCTGGCTGGACGAGCTGGCTATTCTTTTGTGCGTGGCCCCCTTGGTATTGGCAAAGCCATGGCAAATGTTATCGGCAACTTCTTTCAATATGATACAGCCAAGGTTATAGCAGGCAGGGTTCAGCATTTAATAGAGTTTGACCTTGCAACTGCCCCGTCTGACCCCAAGACAATGCGGGGTAAGTTTGAGCAATATGTGGAGATGGGAGGCCACACCATAGGCTACATGGCTCCTGCCTTGTTGTTGAGTCTTTTTGATAAAGGTGCTGGGGCCAAGGCTGCGTTTCTTTCTGGTTTTGTAACTGGTGCTGACGATTCTTATATGGCCTCGGTTGAGAATGGAAAGTCCCACGCCGAAGCTATGACAATAGCTATCCCGGTGGGTATTGGGTATGCTGCTGTTGAACGGATGCAGGTAAAGGGTCTTGTAACCAAAAACCCGGCATTGAAGGTTTTGGTAGGCGGTAAGATACAGGCCAAACTCGCAGCGGGCAAGATGTTCGCGAAAGATGTACTCAAGACCTCTATCAAGGAAGGTCTTGAAGAAGGTGGGCAACAGGCTCTTATCGAGATTCCTAGTGGTAACGCTTGGAAAGACTTAATGAAAGCTGCTGAGAAGATATGTGAGAGTACGATTGCCGGAGTGGTCATGGGCGGTATTCTTCGTTCGCCTTTTGCTGCTGCCAACGCCGCCTCTTTCAAAACGATTACCCCAAAGATGGCTGCTGAGTTTGCCGAGCGTGTTACACCCAAGGCAGAACCTACCCTAGAACCCACCGAGAAGGCCGATATTAGCCCCGTAGAGCCACGAACGGAAGAAACAGGG
>QNAF01000211.1 GCA_003641405.1 Candidatus Zixiibacteriota bacterium
CTTGATACACTTCAGCAAATTGAATCACATCTGGTTATGCGTCACTATGACGGTTTTCTCAAGAAAGGCAAGATCCGAGGGAGATCAATGTAGCTATGAACTTGATTATGCTTGGACCCCCAGGGTCAGGAAAAGGCACACAGGCGGTTCGCCTGGCCAAAGAATTGAACGTTACACATTTATCGACCGGTGATGTCCTCCGCGAGGCTGTCAAGCAGGGAACAGAGCTTGGCAAGAAGGCCGAAGGATTTATGTCGCGAGGCGAGTTAGTGCCGGATGACCTCATCATTGGCTTGATTGAGGCCAAAGTTGAGGGCAAAGAACTGACCAAGGGGTTTATCCTGGATGGATTTCCGAGGACTGTGCCCCAAGCTGACAGCCTTGACGAGATGCTCACCAAGCACAGCATGAGTATCAGCAAAGCCATTCTTCTTGATGTGGGTGACGAAACAATCATAACGCGCCTGAAAAAACGAGCCGAGATCGAGGGCCGTGCTGATGACACCGAAGACGTGATTCGCCGACGACTGGAAGTCTACAGAGAGCAGACACAGCCGATCGTACAGTTCTATAAAAGTAAGTCTGTGCTGGCGAAAGTCCAGGGTGAGGACACGCCGGATAACGTTTTTACTGCAGTACGAAATGCCGCGAAATAATACAAGAGACATGATTCTGCTGAAAACCCCGGATGAAGTCCAGGTGATGCGTCGGGCCGGCAGAGTAGTCTTTGGTGCTTTGGAAGTGGCCGAAAGAGAGATAAAACCCGGTATGACTACACGTGAACTGGACAGCCTTATTGAGGGCTATATCCGTTCACAGGGAGCAGTGCCGGCATTTAAGGGTTATCAGGGTTTCCCTGCCGCCAGTTGCATCTCTATTGATGATGAGGTTGTCCACGGTATACCCGGAGATCGGGTTATCAGAGAAGGTGAGATAGTGTCCGTTGACGTTGGAAGCATAGTGGATGGCTTCTACGGCGACTCCGCACGTACGATTGCCGTGGGAACGGTCAGTCCCGAAAAAAAGCGCCTGATGGAATACACGCTCAAATCGTTGAACGCGGCTATTGACAAAGCTCGGAAAGGCAATAAATTAGGCCAAGTTTCAGCTACGGTTCAAAGTATTGCCGAAGGTGCCGGATACGGTGTGGTCCGCCAGTTGGTAGGCCATGGTATCGGTCGCAATATGCACGAAGAACCCCAGGTTCCCAATTTTGGTTCTTCGGATGAAGGCCCGGTACTGAAAACAGGGATGGTGATCGCTATTGAGCCTATGATCAATGTTGGAACGTATGACGTCAAAACCATGCCCGATGGATGGACAGTTGTTACTGCCGATGGCAGACCATCGGCGCACTTTGAACATACCGTGGTCATTACCGATAATGGCCCGGAGATCCTGTCGATTGCCTGAAAGAGATTATGGCCAAAGAAGAAACAATCACTGTTGAAGGAAAAGTCGTTGAACCACTGCCCAATGCCATGTTCCGAGTGGAACTGGACAACGGTCATGTGGTGCTGGCCCATATCTCCGGAAAAATGAGAATGCACTTCATCAAGATACTACCCGGTGACAAAGTAACCATGGAATTGTCCCCTTATGACTTGTCACGTGGTAGAATCACATATCGTTACAAGTGATGATTGTGTGAAGGAATGGATTGAGTTATGAAAGTAAAATCTTCCGTCAGAAAACGTTGTGAACATTGTATTATCGTCCGCCGCAAAGGTGTGTTGCGGGTGATCTGTAAGAGAAAGCCCAGCCACAAACAGCGGCAGGGCTAACACGCCAGAAGAGAGGAGCAAAAGTTGGCTCGTATTGCCGGCGTAGACTTGCCGAAAGACAAGCGAATTCAGATCGGATTGAGATATATCTTTGGTATCGGTCCGTTTATTGCGGATCGAATCCTCGATAAGACCGGTATTGATCCGGATACTCGCGTAAATCAATTAGTTGACTCAGATGTTGCCAAACTTCGTGCCGTCATTGAGAATGATTACACCGTCGAAGGTGCTCTTCGTGGCGAGATTTCGATGAACATAAAGCGGTTGATTGATATTGGCTCGTACCGAGGACTGCGACACCGGAGAGGACTGCCGGTCAGAGGACAGCGGACCAAGACAAACGCCCGTACCAGAAAGGGACCACGGCGCGCTGTTGGTGGTCTGAAAAGGAAACCAGCCGGAGCCAAGTAGGCGGCTGAGATAGAGGAAGCAACGTGGCTGATCCGAAAAAGAAAAAAGCCAAGAAGAAAATGGGTCGAGTTGACGCCAACGGTGTCGTCCACATAAAAGCGACCTTCAACAATACTATCATCACGATAGCAGACTCCAACGGACGTACGATTTCGTGGGGTTCTGCCGGTATGGTTGGATTTAAGGGATCCAAGAAATCGACTCCCTTTGCCGCTCAGTTGGCTGCGACTTCTGCAGCCAAGGAAGCAACAGCACTCGGGCTGCGGCGAGTCGAGGTTTGGGTCAAAGGTCCTGGCTCTGGTCGCGAAGCTGCGATCCGTTCACTGGCAGCTACCGGCCTGGAAATATCGATGATAAAAGACGTTACACCTATTCCACACAATGGGTGCCGACCGCCCAAGCGCCGGCGTGTGTGATTGGGTGAGTCTGTGAGTTCGAACAGACAGTATGGGAGAATAGATGGCTCGTTATCGTGACGCTAACTGCAAGCTGTGTCGGAGAGAAGGTGAAAAACTCTTCCTCAAAGGTACCAGATGCTACAGCCAGAAGTGTGCTATCGACCGACGACAGTACGTACCCGGCCAGCATGGTGGCCAGAGAATGCGCCGGAAAATTTCGGCCTATGGCCTGCAATTGCGTGAAAAACAGAAAGTCCGCAGAACCTACGGCGTTCTGGAACGACAGTTCCATAACTACTTCAAGAAAGCGGACGCCAAGACAGGTATTACTGGCGCCAATCTGATTCAGTCACTGGAAAGACGGCTGGATAATTTGGTCTACAGGTTTGGCTTTGCTCCCTCACGCAAGGCCGCTCGGCAATTGGTCCGACATCGTCACATTGTGGTTGATGGTGGCATAGTGGATATCCCGTCGTACCAGTTGAATCCGGGACAGATTGTAAGAGTTAAAGAGAAGTCCAAGAAACTGGACATAATTCACTCTGCTCTGAAAATGGGACGTGGCGAAGAATATGGATGGCTTCGCCTGAACAAAGCGGCACTTGAAGGCGAACTGGTGGAAATACCGGGACGTGCGGACATCCCGCTTACCGCAAACGAGCAACTCATTGTTGAGTTGTACTCGAAGTAGCATTCTTTCGACTTTGGAGGTCCGTTGACTATGAAGTGGAAGCCATTGACGATGCCAAAGGAAATCGTTAACGACCAGTCTTCAACCAAGGATAACTACTGTCGCTTCATCATGGAGCCCCTGGAAAGAGGCTACGGGATGACGCTGGGAAATCCGCTTCGGCGGGTCCTGTTGGCATCAATTCAGGGTGCAGCGGTAGTCGCCATGCGGATCAAGGGATGTCTGCATGAGTTCTCAACCGTCCCGGGAGTCTATGAAGACGTAACCAAGATCGTGCTTAACATCAAGAAAATGATCATGGTGTTGCACGGTGATGGCATGCGGACACTGTACTTGAAGACTAACAAGAAGGGAATTGTCACTGCCGGGATGTTTGGCGGTGATACCGAAGTAGAAATCCTTAGCCAGGATCTCCATATCTGCGAATTGACCGAGGATGTTGAGTTTGAGATGGAGATTGATATCGATTCAGGACGTGGCTATTATGTCGCGGAACAGAACGCCCGAGAAGATGCCCCGGTGGGAACGATTCTCGTTGATTCGCTTTTCTCGCCCGTTACAAAAGCATCGTACAAGATTGAGAACACGCGGGTTGGGCAGAAGACAGACTACGACAGACTCATCCTTGATCTGACTACGGACGGTTCGATTACTCCGGAAGATGCCCTGAGCTATGCTGCCAAGCTGCTCAAAGATCACCTTCAGATACTCATTCATATGGATGAGGAGATCATGGTCGAGGAGGAACCAACCGAGGATGAAGAGGTCATTCGCGTTCGCAACGTTCTGAAGACTCGTGTAGATGAGTTGGAGCTTTCGGTGCGATCTTCCAATTGCCTCCGGGCTGCTAACATCCAAACCCTGGGAGATTTGGTCACGAAGTCAGAAACCGATATGTTGAAGTACCGGAACTTCGGACGCAAATCCCTCAATGAAATTGGCATCTTGCTGGAACAGATGAACCTGTCATTTGGTATGGACATTACAGAGTATCTGGAGACGTCTAAGAACTAGGAATTTGAGAATAGAAAATGGGACATCAGGATAAAGTTAAGAAGCTGGGACGTACAAAGCCGCACCGGGAAGCGATGCTGGCCAACATGGCCATGTCTTTATTCCAACATCGCTTGATCAAAACCACCGATGCCAGGGCCAAGGCTCTTCGGCCCGTTGTTGATCGCCTGATCTCAACGGCCAAGAAGAACACTCTGGCCTCCAAAAGACAGGTAGCCAAGACTATCCATGTCAAAGAGGTTTTCAAGAAGTTCTACGCCGAGATCGTTCCGCAATTCGCCGACCGTGACTCAGGATTCACAAGGGTTGTGAAACTCGGTGTGCGGCGTGGCGACGGCGCTCCCGTGTCGGTAATCGAACTGCTTACCGAGAAACCCGAGGAGAATAAGGACGCCAAGGGAAAGAAAGACAAGAAGGCAAAGAAGATAGCCGCCAAGTAGTATGTCTGTGCTCGAATAGCAAATCCCAGACAGATTTATCTGCGGACCTGCACCATATGCGGGTCCGCTTTTCTATGGCGGCAAACGCTTGATATTTCCCGCCAGGATAGCTATATATAATCAAAGGTCTGGAGATACTGAAACATCAAGAGACTTGCACCAGGTTGTCTTCCCGGCCAAAGTCAAGAAACTGCAGATGATCTGTACTTAAGCGCAAAGGAGTGACATGGAAAACGTCCAGCAGAAAAAAGGAATGTCAAAGGGGTGC
>QNAF01000212.1 GCA_003641405.1 Candidatus Zixiibacteriota bacterium
ATGTAACAATATGGCATGGGTCAAGCCGGACAAGGGGGGTTATTTCTTCATTTTCTTGAGTTCTCTCAACTTATGTTGCCACTTTCTGATGTATAGCTTAAGCTCATGACTCCAACTGCCATAAAACAGACTATCAGATTTTGTCTTACTTATACTGGCACAGAGGGTAACCGGCCGACCCGATTCACTGAGGAGATTGGTTTCGACTCTACCGGAGGTTCGGCAGTTAGAAAATACAGCATACGGAGAAGGTAAGATCGCCGCCCTGTGCTTCAACTAACTCATTGAAACATAGTAAATTACACGTAATTCACTACCAGCTCAGGTGTTAAGATAGGTGTAGTTTCCGGTTAGAAAATCTGATCCTGTTTAACTTGGATTGAAACACTCTAGGTTCTGGATTAGATGTCTTATGATTGGATATTGAACCAGGCATTGGTTTGCTAACAGTCGAGGTAGAGCCTCTTCGGGATCCGCCACGGAGGATACTGATTTCCAGGGAAAGCAGTTCCGGTTTGAACAGTTTGATGATATATGAATCAGCGCCGATCCTGAAGACATGTTCCACATCCCGAATCTGAGTCTTTATCCACATACTACAGAACGTTGCCATATTAGAGTGTTTTATAGCCGGGTTCTCCAAAGCAAAAAAGATTCTTGAAATTTTCCTCGACAATAGAACGTATTCACAGCAACTTATAGCAGCATGACACATATAAATATTTGAACCGGTTCACTCCGAGAAAGGGTTTGCCATGAAACATCTGTTGATTCTGTTCACTATGGTAGCGATGGTGCTTGCTTTCTGCGCCACAGTCAGTTCTGATGAAGCCAAGGAAGACAAGGGGTCCGCACATGAGTATGTAGGCGTCAAGAAGTGCAAAATGTGCCATAAGAAGGATGGCGTCCATGCGAGTTGGCTGGCTACAAAACACGCCACCGCCTGGGACAGCCTTTCGGCCGAAGATCAGAAAAACGAAGCTTTGGCACCCTACTACATCACCGGCACAACGGCTAAGGATGTACTACTGACGGGTGTCCAGTGCGAATCCTGTCATGGCCCGGGCGCTGACTATAAGAAAAAGAGCATTATGAAAGACCGTGACAAGGCAGTGGCGGCGGGATTGATAATGCCCGACAGCCTTAGTTGCCTGCAGTGTCACAACGAAAAAGCACCGGCAGCGTTGGCCGCCACCGCGAAGGACTTCGATTTTGAGAAGATGAAACCTACCGGTGTTCATGCAGACATGAAAAAGCCCGAGAGTGAATAGCTTTCGGTTTTGATCTTTTGTGTAAAATAAAAAGCGCCCCCACATGGGGGCGCTTCTTTAATGCCTTCAAAGAAAAATGAGCACTATTGATAAAGGTCTGACTCTAATCAGTTGACCCTGAATCAACGTCCTTTGGTTCATCATCAACAAGACTGTCGTTGCCTGATTTGGCACTCTCAGGTTTCGATGACCCTGCTTCAGAAACATCACCGTCCGTTGGGACAATATCGTCGTTCGATACCTCAGACGACAAGTACTCAGCAAGAGCAGGATCATCGGGGTGCTCATGCTGATAGAAATCCAGCGGCATCTTACCATTGATCCAGGCGGGGTTCATGGGATACACCGCCGGGCTAAACACAGTCGAGTACAGGTGCCAGACCAAAATAGCCAGTGCAGCCAGCCACGCTTCGTAGTAATGGACCACGAGCATAATATCAAGGAAGCCCTTCGGGAAAAACTCCACCGCTACATTGTCAAACCACAGGAGAAAGCCGGTGACAATCATCACGGCTGAGCCCCATACAAGGGCCCAGTACTCGGCTTTTTCGACATAGCTGAATCGTCCTGCGCGCGGGCGTTTGTGTTCTGACCCCAGATTGTATCTCATCATTTGCCAGAAATGGCGGAAGTCACTGAATCTCGGGAACATATCCCGGAGAAAATCGCGTCCGCGACGCGAAGCCAGGAAGATCAGATGCCAAAGCGTGGATAACGAAAACACGACTGCAGCCACACGGTGCAAGATCCCACGCATAGGAAATCCACCATCCCAGCCGAAGAACCACTCTACCCAGAAGGCATCAGAGAACCTTAGCGAAAAACCGGTTATCACGAGCACGATGAAACTAATCATCAAGAACCAGTGCTGAGCAGTTTCGTTTCTGGTCATGCGCCGGATCTGGCGCCGGAGCATAATAAGATGAATCTGTTTGCGTAGATCGGCCATCCAGTGCACTACCATAGCGCCTATGATAACCACAATAGCTGCGATATAGATGTCAGCCACAACACCGGCAATCGGTGTTGTGGAGATTCCGGGAGTACCGTGGACAGGTGTTTGGGCCAGCTTTTCGGAAATGTTGGGATGACAGTCACCGCAGGTGGCCTGCAGGTTCTTTGTGTGAACCGGTGATTCGGGGTCACTACTGGGAAGGATCTTGTGTGCACCGTGGCACGAGGCACAATTGGCCACAGCCACATCTCCGGCCTTACTTTTCAAACCGTGGTAACTGTCAACCCAGCTCTTAAGACGACCGGTCGGAAGTCCGTACTTCTCATTGAGGCGAGCTGATTCGTGACAGGGGGAACAGGTAGCTTCCGCCACTCGTGTGTGACTTACCAGGGAACGCGGATCGGATGGGGAAAGAATTCCATGCTCACCGTGACAGTTCGTACAGACCGGTGGATCTGTTTCTCCCTGGGTAACCAGTTTGCCATGGATTCCGGCCTGAAAATCATCTTGTGCCCCCGGATGACATTTGCCGCACGTCTCGGGAATGTTGAAATGGTTGATTGATGACTCTTGGTGCCCCGGCCCCAGAATCCTGTGTGCGGTGCCAGATGTTGAATGGCAATCATTACAGGTAGCCGCGAGACTAACGCCGCCGCCTGAGGCTTGGCCGTGCACACTGGTCTTGAACGCAGTCAATACTTGCTTACTGTAAAGAAGCTCGTGCTGTTCAATCATGTCCTGATCTTCATGACACCGGTTACAAGTCTCCGGGACATTTCGGACATTGACCCGCGAATCGCTGTCGGTCAGAGGCAGGATATCATGTCTGCCATGGCAATCGGCGCACGTTGGGACACCCTCGGCTCCATCAGAAATCTTAACGCGACCGTGCCACTGATAGATTTCAGCGGCATCTTCATGGCAGAGTCCGCAGTCTACTGGTTGTAGTTCTTCATGGTGAGGGTAATCATCGAATCCGGAAAGATCTTCATGACAATCAATACACTCAAGATCGCCGTGTACGGAGGAAGAGTAGTGTTCGGGCGATACGAAGACAGATATCTCCGCACCTTTGAGATCTATCCCGGTGAGTTCCTCATCCTCATGACAGGTAAGGCAGGTTTCAACGTCATCCTGTGCCATTGCTGGAGAAAACGAGACAGAAAGAAGTCCACACAGAAGAATGAACAACACCCGGATTTTCATGGTAGCCAGCCCCAAACTGTTATCAGGAATTGCAGTCACTAGTTTTCCCCTGTCCGAGTGGTTTTCCTTCCGCATCAAAGCATGCAAACAGTGTCGCCTTCAAGAAAGGCGACACCGTTTACTAACCGAAGAAGACAATATACTATCAGACTCCTAGAAGTCAAACCTCACTCCGGATCGGACGACGTAGAGGCTGCCCGATTCAATGCCATAGACATATCCGGCGTCATCGGTCAGGTCCGCATACTCGCCGTCAGCGGTGAATGTTATGTCGTTAGCCAGCTTGTATGACAATCCCAGAGATACCTGTATCATCGAGTAATCCATATTGGAATACTCGTGCATGTCGTTGAACTCGAAAGTCTGGTGACTCAGATCAAACCCAGAACGATCAGTCACATCCGGCATGACAACTTGATCATACTCGCCGGTCGATTTGTTGTAGGCCAGGGTCGAGAACAACCGGAGTTTAGGGGAGGGGCTGCCGGAGATGTTCAAGTATGCATTCTGGGTCTTGGTTTCGTAGTCAGCCATGGTATACATAGAACCATAATGCCTCGCGTGGTCGACACCCACGGTGTCGATAAATATGTGACCACCTCAGCCATCGAAGAGAGCCACCGCCACTGGTCCTCGCGATTTCTCCATCCCGTAGCTGACCCCACCCGACAGGGTCCATTTCAGGTCAGGCATGAACGTCAAAGACAGGTTCCCGTTCAGTTTGCTGTGCTTGACATCAAGCGAATCGAGATCGCCGTTCTTGTCCATTACACCTTTGACCTTCAGGTTGAGGCTCGTCTTGGCTGACGGGCGGAAGGTTGACGATAGGCTGACCTCGTGATAGTCGGTCGGCTCGGTCGTGATCGACTGGTACCGCAGACCTTCGCGCTGGAAATAGAAGAGCCAGGCGGACGGAGTCCCGGCGGTATCGAGCAACAGCTCCAGGGTCTCGGAACCATTAGCCTCAAACAAACCGCGGCCAGACACGAAGGGATCAGAGGTCTTCTCGAACCGGTACTTGAAGCTGGTCGAGTACTTCATCCCTTTGCGATAGCGAATCTTGGCCTGACCGGTGATTGTGCTGTTGGTAATACCATCGCCTATCACCGGGTAGTCTTCACGGGCCACCCGATTATACCCGGCCAGGAATGACAGGGTAGTTTTTTGGTTCAGGCGATGGATGAACTCAGCAGAGACATCAGCCGTGGTTCTGTCGAGTGAAGAGTACCGAGTAAAGTCGAAATCGGTGACAACTCCCGAACGACCTTCACGGTGGGACTTGATATCGACAAACGGATCATTAGCTGTAACACCGGTGGCGGAAACCTTGGCTACCAGACGCGACTTGGGTGAAAGCGGAACCGCATAGTTGAACACCCCGGCCCAGCTCTTGGCCGACAAGTCGTTGAGCTTGTTTGTGGCTTTGCTGAACGCAAACGAACTGGCGAACTGACCTTTGCCGGCTTTGCCCTTGACGCGGGCTTTGTGCGACATCTTCTCAGTTCTGGGCTTAGCGTCAACAGGAAGCGTGGTTCCATTG
>QNAF01000213.1 GCA_003641405.1 Candidatus Zixiibacteriota bacterium
AAAACCAAAATGACTGCTCTGGTAGCAGCCATGAGAAAACTACTGACCATCATCAACACTATGCTCGCAAAAGGAGAAAACTGGAATCCAAAACTCACTTGACAGCAAAGACAGTCCCTACTGTTGCAACGGATATAGGGGGTTTTTGGTTGACGAACCGGAGGGTCAACAGGTAGGTTTCAAATCCTGTGGAAAATGTGTTCCTGCTACTGGAACAAGATATGTAAACCATATGCTATTGTAGGCGTACAACGAGTATGATTGACTTCTATCCAACTATTGCACTGGCCGGGTCGCTCTGGCAGATCCTCAAGGAGACTTCCATTTTCAGTGGCTTTGTCCTGGCTACATTGGTTGTCATGTCGGTAGTCTCCTGGATGATCATTTTCAGGAAATACCGTGAGTTTCGAGCAGTCGATGGTGACACCCAGAGCTTCACTCAGTATTTTCGCCGAGCCAGACGCCTTGATGAGATTGCAGGCCAGGCCCAAACATACCGCAACTCGCCGCTGGCCGCTATCTACAGTTCCGGCCTGGGTGAGTTGACCAGCCTGAAAGAGCGCAAGAACGAAGCGGGTGGTTTGCGAGAGACAACCGTTCCTCTCGATAATGACGACTTCGAATTGGTCGAAATGGCCATGGAACGCAGCATCAACGACGAGTTGAGCAGACTTGAAAAACAGGTGATATTCCTCGCGACCACGGGTAGTTCAGCCCCATTTCTGGGCTTGCTGGGCACGGTTGTGGGAATCATGAACTCGTTCTGGGCAATTGGCGAAAGTGGCTCGGCTTCTCTTATTGTCGTGGCGCCTGGTATTGCGGAAGCTCTACTGGCAACAATCGTAGGCCTGGGAGCCGCTATTCCCGCTGTCATCGCCTTCAACTGGGCAAGTAACCGCACAAAACGCATCCAGAACGTAGCACACAGCTTCATCCTTGAATTCCTCTCCCGCGCCAGAAAGGAAGCAGCATAACCCGATGCGCCGACTACGAAACAGAAGCTACCACGCGGTAGCTGACATCAACATCGCCAATCTGGTTGATGTTGTGCTCGTCCTGCTGATTGTCTTCATGATCTCTGCGCCGCTGTTACAATCCGGCATTGAAATCGACCTTCCCGAAACACGCGCTGCCGTGCTGGATGAAGAAGCCACCGGCGTTGTGATCACACTTGACGCCAAGGGCGGCATCTATGTCAACGACGTGTGGACTCGGCTGGAAAACTTCGAGTCGACCCTGCAGGAGGAGATGCAGAAGAAATCAACGTTCTCCGTATATTTGCGCGGAGATTCCACGGTCGCCTACGGCGCGGCGATAGAATTGATCGGCCGCATGAAGGAAATGGGCATTGACGCCATCGGCCTGGTCACGGGCCACGAGGAAAAGGACTCCGGTCGTCGATCCGGGAAGTAGCCATCATGTCCAAAGATCTTCTGTTCTCGGTGACACTGCACGTGGCTATCGTGGCAGCAACTTTCATCTCAGCACCGTTCACATTCATATCCCAGCAGGATTACGGCGAAGTTATTCGGGTTACGGCCGTCACGATGGCTGAAATCACACCCCCGGAACCGGAGCCAGAGCCGATCATCGCGGACATTCCGCAGGTGGTTGAGCCGGAGCCGGAGCCTGAAGAAGTCCCAATTGATGAGCCTGAGCCAGAACTAGAGCCAGAACCTGAGCCGGAACCGGAAAAACCTGTCGAAAAACCACCAGAGAAACCAAAACCAAAGCCAACACCAAAGAACGATGAACCTGCTACACAGACCAGCGATAATGCCCAGTCAGGAGTAGAAGAAGGCAGTTCCAATGTTGACACACCGGCCGGCAGTATGCTTTCGGGCGCAGTTGTTGATAATAGCGCGTTCCAGTATCCATTTTGGTTTTCGCTGACGTGGGGAAAGATCAGTCAGAATTTCCGCGTACCGGTGGCTATCGATGGCAAAGTATATTGCGACATATATTTCCAGGTCATCAAATCCGGTCGCGTTATCGAATCCAGAATAGCCAATCCCTCCGGCATCGCCCAGTTCGACAAGGCGTGCCTTGAGGCGGTAGAACGCTCGGCCCCGTTCCCGCCACTGCCGAGAGACTTTCTTGACGAGATAATCGGGATAACCATCACTTTCACAAACTGAGCACGAGGCACGCATGCAAACGAGACTGTTACTGACACTTTTCCTGATCATACTCATTTCAATATCAACCGCTCACAGCCAGGATGTCAGAGAGTTTCGCATTGACACTGTCTCCGGTGTATTTGAGCCGACCCCGGTTGGAGTCGACCAGATGAAATACATCGGCAATCGCTACATTACGAGTGAAGACTCCACATTCATGGAATACGTGACTCTCATAGTGCAGCGAGACCTCGATTTCTATGCTGATTTCGAACTGATCCCGCTGGACACATTCTATCTGCGAACCTATGAAATTTCAGACCTCAGTTTCTTTGGCTGGCAGCGCCTTGGGGCAAAGTACCTGCTTCGCCTGGAAGCAGAGTTCCCCGGCAAGAATCTTCGTGCTTACTGGCGTCTCTATCATGCCCCCACACAGCGCGAAATTTCCAGCGGCAAAATCGAGTACAACAGTGGCTACTGGCGAGAGATCGGCCATGATATCGCCAACGAAGTCGTCCACACACTGACCGGTGAGCAGGGGATATTCAGAACTAAGGTCGCCTACATAAAGAAGATTGGCCAGGCCAAAGAGGTTTTTGTCTCCGACTACGACGGCAACCATGAACGCCAAATAACAGAGACCGGTACAATCAACCTCTCCCCCATCTTCGCTCCCAACGAAGAAGTTATTTACTTCACGAGCTACCTGGACGGCGACCCCCAACTCTACCGCGTGGTGGTTGAAACCAGCGAGGTCAGCAAAGTTGGGTCGTTCAAGGGGATTGTAGCTGCCCCGGCAATCTCCCCGGACGGCGACAAGATCGCGTGCGTGCTCTCCAAAGATGGCAATTCGGAGATATACGTGCTTGACCTGGAAGGCAACATCATCAAGCGATTGACCCGAAACGGAAGCATCGATTCAGCGCCTTCGTGGTCGCCCGACGGTCAGTCGATTGCTTTCAGCTCCAGCCGAACAGGGGTCCCGCAAATCTACACTATGGACGCCGACGGCCTGAATGTCAAACGCCTGACATACCAGGGAAGCTACAACGACTCACCGATCTGGTCCGAACGTGGAGACCGGGTGACATTTGTCAGCAGGACCAGGCGCGGGCGATTTGACCTGGCCTCGATTCGTACAGACGGGACTGACTACCGAATCCTCACCGAAGTCGGTATGAACGAAAACCCGCATTTTGCACCGGATGGCAAGCATATCATTTTCGCATCGTCAAGGTTGAGCGAGGGGGATATATACACAATGGACCTTTCCGGCCGGAACCAGCGACGGCTCACTCGTAGCGGCAACTGCTCCAACCCAAGCTGGGGGCCAATCCGCTGAGCGGACCTGATTCGACCTAAGAGGCATGTTGAAAAACCTCATCACAGTGTTGTGTTGGGTCACAATCTCCCGCCTTGGACGGGAAAGGACCTGACTCAACTCAGGAAAAGGACTTTTTCAACAGGCCCTAAGCCTGCGGTCTCTGCAAATGGGTTGGAATACCGTTTTTTTTGATTGACCGGATATAATGGTTTGCATAGATTTGATGAATAAAGAAGTATGGAAAATAAACGTTTGATCCCTTTAGGGAGGCAGAAATAATGACAAAGAGACTGATTTTCTTGCTGGCAGTCGGTGCTTTGCTGATGACGGTACTTGGCGGGTGCCCCGGATCGCCACCACCAGTATTGAAAGAAACACAGTTCGAGACAGTACATTTTGACCTTGATAAGTTCAATCTTCGCGGTGACGCCAAGGCTGCCTTGGATCATAACTATGAACTGCTCAAGGATTTCCCCGATGTGATCTGTAAGATCGAAGGTCACTGTGACGAACGCGGTACTATCGAATACAACCTGTCACTCGGCGAAAAACGTGCCCGAGCCGCTATGGACTACCTGATCGGACTCGGCATAGATGCCAGCCGGATATCTATCATTTCATACGGCAAAGAGCGTCCGGTTGATCCCGGACACAACGATGCCGCGTGGGATAAGAACCGTCGGGATGAGTTCAAAATCATCTCACAATAGATTCTGTGAGTATAATGTTTATGAACTATCACAGGATTAGACTCGTAACCGCCATCTTTGCGATGGCGGTTATCTGTATAGGGCTGATGAGTGGTTGCGCCACTAAGCGTGATATTGCTGTCGTCAACGAACGCTTGTCGCGTATTGAACTGCAGACTCACCAGACT
This sequence comes from Candidatus Zixiibacteriota bacterium, assembly GCA_003641405.1. Classification (GTDB taxonomy): domain Bacteria; phylum Zixibacteria; class MSB-5A5; order GN15; family FEB-12; genus B22-G1. The sequence continues at coordinate 4,322 of QNAF01000213.1, forward strand.
GAAAAAATGGTAGCCGACATGGATTCGGTAATCAGCACCGGTGCCGAGGCCAGTCGGATGCTGCAAAACGACATTCGGCAGTCCACTGAAGAGTTGATCACACAGATGACTCAGTTGCTGGAGAATTATCAGGACCTGATGTCAAGGATCGACCAAATGTCGGGGCAACAGGTCATCAAGGTATCACCGACCAGTTCGCCCGGCGCACAGGCTACCGATCAAGCGCCTCCTCCGTCGACCAGCCAACAGGCAGAGGCCGACTGTATCGACACCTACGACAATGCTTTCACATTGGTCCGCAGAGGCGAATACGAAACGGCCATTGAGGGATTTCGCGAATTCCTGACAAACTGCGAGACCCATACGGATGTCCAGAACGCTTACTACTGGATCGGCGAGTGTTACTATTCGCAAGAGAAGTATACACAAGCTGTTGTTGAGTACGATCACCTGCTCAAGAACTACCCGAATACTCCAAATATCGGACGGGCGCTCTACAAACTTGCCCGTTGCAAGCAGGAACTTGGCAAGAAAGACGAAGCAAAACAGCTCTTTGAACAGCTCGTGAACGATCATGCCGGTACGCTCGAAGCCGAGCAGGCCGCTCAGAGGTTGAAGGACTTGTAGCC
>QNAF01000214.1 GCA_003641405.1 Candidatus Zixiibacteriota bacterium
AGAAGGCAACAAAGTCATCTCTAAACCTAATCGCTCTCGTCTTGTCTGCATGTAAAAAATCTAGAAGATGCAACACCCAAAACAAAGGACTTTATCAACAAGCCCAAGCGGATGGGCCACCCAGACCTACATTCTCAACCCCAAACGAGAACCGTAGGTCAGGACCCTTGCGGTCCTGACTGGATTGAACGTGTACTTGTGTAAGGAGGACTGACCTACGAAACTCAAGTGGGGTTATGGCTCGTTTCGATGTTCAGATCAGTGACTACTCTTCGCGGCCGGAGGCTTCCTTGAGGCGTTCACGCAACTCAAACGTGACCGGCCATTGCTTGCTCAAAGCGCTGCGCACGTCCTTCCAGGCGCGATCGTAGTCACCGAGATAGTAGTAGGTATCCGCCCGGCTTTCATACGCCTTGCCGTTATCCGGGTCGAGCCTGATGGCCTCATCGAAGCAGAGAACAGCCTTCTTGTAGAGTCTTAAATAGGCCCAAATACCACCCAGACGCATGTGCCCTTTCACGAACTCCGGGTTGATTTCGAGAACCTTCTTGTAATCCTCAATGCCGTCCATGTAGTTATTCAACCTCAAATAGGCGAGTCCACGATTACTGTAGGCAGCGACCAGGTTCCGATCGAGCTGAATAGCGAGATCATAGTCGGCCAGCGCGGAGTCGTTCTCACCTAAAGTGAGCCAGGCTGTTCCCCTGGCATTCACAGCAAGTGCAAACTCGGGAGTTGCTTCAATCGCCTGTGTGAGAGTTTCGAAAGCACTATGCAAATCTCTGACACGGATCTGAGCATCGCCCATCAGGTACAAAGCAACCGGATTTCCCGGATGTCTTTCAAGGAAAGAGCCTGCCCATTCATACCACGCGAACGCATTTTTTTCTCCAACGAAACGAGCCGCAGATTCGACAGCCTCGTTGTTGCGGTTTGTAGCCATGCAGGCATGGAACATGATCAGTCCGGCCACCGGGTCATCCAGAAGTGCACTGTCACCTTCGAGGGTTTCGACAACACCCTCCCAATCACGTGCCAGAAGCAGCCCCTCAGTTGATTCATCAATGGCGAAACCGGCACTTGCCGACATCAAGACAATCAGCAAAAGGAAAATAGTACATTTGTAGAGATCAGAGATATTCTTCACAGTGTCAGTCCTCGCTTGGTCTATCGTTGTTCTCATCCACAACTGTTATACAGCGAATCGGCACGATCTTTCCGCTTCATTAGCCGGCTTTATCCGGTTGTGGAACACTCGTTAGCAACTTGAAATCCTGCCCCGCTGGTCTCTGGAAAACGCTCAGATCAAACAACGGAATCACGGCCAGTATATGATCAAAAATATCCGCCTGGATCGCCTCGTATTCCGCCCAGGCCTGTACGTTGCTAAAAACGTAGATTTCAATCGGTAAACCATGCTCATCAGGCGGCAATTGTCGAACCAGGAATGTCATGTCCTGGTGTATGCACGGATGATTGTGTAAATATGCTTCGACATAGGCTCGAAACGTACCTACGTTCGTCAGATGACGGCCGTTGATGAGTTCTGAGGTATCGGCGGCGGCTTCCTTATTGTATTTGGTCAGTTCAGTCTTTTTTCTCTCAATGTACTCGGTGATGTACTGGTACTTTGAGAACCTCTGAAGCATCTCACTGGTGCAGAACTTGATGCTGTTCATATCGATATTGACGGAACGCTTGATCCGCCGTCCGCCGGATTCTGCCATCCCGCGCCAGTTCTTAAAGCTGTCGGAAACCAGCGCATAGGTAGGAATCGTGCTGATTGTCTTGTTCCAGTTCTGAATCTTGATTGTAAGCAGGGATACGTCGATGACATCGCCGTCAGCGCCGTATTTGGGCATCTCAATCCAATCTCCGATCCGTACCATGTCACTTGTTGAAATCTGAAACGATGCTACTAGGCCAAGAATAGTATCCTTGAAAACCAGCAGAAGCACGGCGGTGAGCGCACCCAGACCACCCAACAGCCCAAACGGCGATTGGTTGAACATCACCGCGATGCTAAATATGGCGATAACCACGAACGTGATAATCTGCACTATCTGAACAAAACCCTTGATGGGCCGATTTTGGGCTACTTCCAGAGTTCGGTAGACATCTATGACGGCATTTAGGAAGGAATTGAATACCCACCCGCCGACTAGGACAATGTACACAATGGCCAGCCGATGAATGATATCTTCAAACCCCGGGAAACCATCAGCCAGCCAATAGAACACCAGGGCCGGTGCGACGTGCGCTGCCCTGTGCAGAACCTTGCGCTCAAGCAGGGCATCATCCCATTTCGTCTTCGTTCTCTTTATGAAAAGGCTCAGCATGGCCAGGAGCACGCGCCTGGTTACGAGATTGATCAGAAACGCGACAAGAAGAACACCCAGTATTACCACTACCCAGCTGAGACCATTGAGTATTCCTCCTTCTAATCCGGTTCCTTCCAGCCAACCGCTCACCAACTCAAACAATCTTGGAGATTCTGATTCAGACACAATTACACCTGCCTTACGGATTTCAACACTCGCAGGTCAAAGTTACTGCCGGTGTCTTCAGGGAACAAGGTCTTTTGCGATCAGAATGGATCGAAGTTACACAGCGAAATTGTTTGGTGCCTGCCGATATATGGAAGCCATGCGTCAACATTTATGCCTGACAAACCGAATAACGGAAGGTAGCATGAGCTAACCGTGCCCGATAGGCACAACTGCAATGATAAGGCAACCAGTAAGATGTGTGGAATAGCCGGTTATTTCCAGCTCGAAAGTACAACGTCACCGGATCGTGAACTGATTGGCCGGATGGTCAGAGCTATCCGCCATCGTGGTCCTGACGAGTTCGGTGCCTATCTGGACGACAGGTGCGTGCTGGGACAGGCAAGGCTGTCGATTATCGATCTGGCCGGTGGATCACAGCCGATGGGCAACGAAGATGACTCCGTCTGGGTGACTTTCAACGGCGAGATCTATAACTACGTGGAGCTTCGCCCGGAACTGGAGAAACTCGGTCACCATTTCAAGACACGTTCCGACACGGAAGTTATTGTCCATGCCTGGGAGCAGTGGGGAAGAAACTGCGTCGGTCGGTTCAACGGTCAATTTGCGTTTGCAATCTATGACAAGAACCAGAGATCACTGTTCATCGCCCGTGACAGGTTAGGCATTCGACCTGTGTTCTATACGGTACACAACGGCAGGCTCTACTTTGCCTCGGAAATCAAATCGATTCTGTGTGATCCGTCCATCCCGCGTCAACTTGACCTGAAGGGTATCGACGAAATCTGTACCTGGTGGACGACCGCACCACCACGCACAGCGTTTGAGAATATCAACGAACTTGAAGCCGGCAGCTATCTTGAAATCCGTGATGGCCAGATCAGCAAGGGTCGCTACTGGACAATGGAGTTCCCCGAACAGTATGATCACAACCGGTCGGCAGAATCGTGGGCTGAAGAACTTCGCGAGTTGCTGATTGACTCCGTGCGATTGCGTCTTCGGGCGGATGTACCCGTGGGTGCCTACCTTTCCGGCGGTCTGGACTCTTCTGCGACAACGGCGCTGATTAAACACTTTACAGACACGCGCGTGGAGACATTCTCGATCGCTTTCCACGACAAGGCCTACGATGAATCACAATACCAGACTCAGATGGCCGAACATCTCGGGACCAATCATCATCAGGTCCTCTGCGGCTGGCAGGATATCGCCAAACATTTTCCCGACGTTATCTGGCACACCGAAAGACCGATCGTAAGAACCGCACCCACGCCGTTATACATGCTGTCGCGTCTGGTGCGGGAGAATGATTTCAAGGTTGTCCTCACCGGCGAAGGTGCTGACGAGATTATCGGTGGCTACGACATATTCAAAGAGACACTCGTACGTGCCTTCTGGGCAAAAGACCCCGATTCAAGTTGGCGACCGGCCTTGCTCAAGAAACTGTACCCAACTCTGCCGGTTACGGCGTCACGCGCCGCAGCTTACTTGAAAGCCTTCTATGGCAAGGGACTGAACCAGACCGACAAGTATTACTACTCGCACATGCCACGCATGGCTACGGCCACCATGATCAAGAACTTCTTTTCGCAGGAAGCCCGCGAACGTATCGGCAACTATGACGCCACGGCGTCGTTTGGTCACGACTTGCCGGAGAGTTTCCACCGCTGGCATCATCTGGCGCGTGCGCAGTATGTCGAAGCGCGTTCGCTGCTGGCCGGGTACATCCTGTCTTCGCAGGGTGATCGCGTATTGGCGGCGAACTCTATCGAAGGTCGCTTTCCATTCCTGGACCATCGCGTTGCGGAGTTTGCAGCCACCATACCGCCGTGGCACAAGATACTTGGACTGAATGAGAAGTTCGTGCTCAAGAAAGCGATGGCGCCGGAACTACCAAAAGAAATCCTGGCGCGTGTCAAACAACCGTACATGGCTCCCGAGTCCAACAGTTTCGTTCAGCCCGATTCACCGGACTATGTAAGGGAGCTTCTCTCCGAAAAAGCCCTGAAGAAAACCGGCGTGTTCAACCCGGCAGCGGTGGATAAACTGTACAAGAAATGCGCGCGCCTCTCTGATAAGCATCTGTCTTTCAAAGACAACATGTCATTCGTGACGATATTGTCCACACAGTTGTTGGCACATCAGTATGTTGATGACTTCAGTATGCCCGACACTATGAATCGAAACGCCTTTAAAGTCTGGCGTGACGACTCGTCGGAGTTGTAACACTTCCAGCAGGTAGCCCACCCAACGGGTGGGGTTTTGAGATTCCGCTTTGATCCCACCTGTTAGGTGGGGTACCGAGTCGTGAGCGGAGCAAACGACGAGCAACCCGACACAGATTATTCCCCGAATTATCTTGCCAGTTTTGTGTCGGGTTTCTCACTCAAGGGGATAATGTTCGGAACCCGACCTTGTATCTTGGCAAC
>QNAF01000215.1 GCA_003641405.1 Candidatus Zixiibacteriota bacterium
CCTCTTCAGCATATGAAGTGGAAGCAACGTTGGAGTCAATTTTGTTCTGAGAACAAGGCATGAGAACAATTCCTTATTTAGTCTGGTCGTAAGTGAAAAATGCGAAAACGTTTATCAGGTAGTAGTCACCGTCTGGGCCGACTTCCTGCAACTGAGGATCTCGAAACCAGATGCCGCCAGGAGTACAAGGTCCACTGAAAGCATCAAGTTGAGCCTGAGCTGCAGTGTAACCGGCAGTGAGGCCATCCCCAACCGGTGAGTGTACTTGTACGTTGATGATTCCGTCCAAACGAAACCGTCGAACACCACTGTGGTTTGCAAGGGTCGCCTGTCCCCCTGAGTTGTGCTTGACGGTAACACGACCCCAAACCAACGACGGGTCGGCGGGAGGAAAGGTTTTATCAGACACATCAGGATAGTCAAGAGGAAGGGCGAGTGCATCCCAAACATCTTTTGCCACTTGCATAAGTTCATCGCGAGCCTGTATCAAATCCGTAATCATTTCTTTGCCACCATCACAATGTACAATAGCACAGTGTTTCCAGGTTTTAGTGTGGAGACTCGAAAGATCTTATGATTCGTCCCATCGTCAATTATTTCGTTGAATGTCGATAAATCATAGGAGGAACCCACTGCAGGGGCAATGAGACAGACCTTGTCCAGCCGTTTGAGCAGGTCGTCGTCCACCGTGGTGATGCCCATACTTGATAGACTGGTCGGCTCAACGAAGGCAGCCGGTATGGTCACCGTCTCATCGGGAGTGGCCCGAGGGTCAGCGGGTCCTGCCCAGGGTTTCAGTCCGTCAGCCGGTGTCTGGTCGAATCGAATGAGTGTGACTTCACGTCCATACTTTTCGATCAGTCTTATGGCAGTCTTGAGAAGGCTAGTGACGTCTTTAGGCACGAATAGTAAACCTCTGGCCGCCACCAATGATCAACGGTTTAATGAGAGCGTCCACCGCAGGGTAGTCACGCCACTTCTGGATGAAGGTACCATCCGAGAACTTCGTTTCAATAGGTCCGACCTTTTCCATTGTGACAGGGCGGTTGCTGTCGTCAATGGTGGGGTCGGGCGCGAGCGATGCTGAAGCCACACGCAGTGCATACTCTGCGGTGGCTTTCTCGATAAGTAACGGCACACCAGTGATGTCTTCCCCGTCAAGGTCCACGACATTGAGACGAGGCCAACTGAGTCCTTGTGGGTTATCAGGGAACTCCTTCTTACCTTTGAAACTGCATGCCCATCGAGTCTCTATGTAGTCGGTGGCCTTGATGATGGCCTTCTCAATATCAGGGTCTGTCGGGAGCAATACTGTGTACACGTTTCCACGGTCGTCATGGTATGCCTTGAAGTTGGCAACGTCGATATAAGCGTTGGCACCGACAATACCGGTCCCGTCTTCTGGTGTGAAAGCCATTACCCATATTCCTTTCTGTAACGAGCCTGCCTGTCTGGGCCACTCTTATAGCTTCTATAGCCTCCTACACGCACTCCTGCCCATAAGAGCCAGGATACCACTAAGCTAACCTCTGCGGCCCTTAGAGCGTCCCTGAAGATGGCGTCTGCCATCCAACGAGTGGTGAGGTGCGTTGCATAAAGATAGTCATGGAGTGTGGCCGCCGCATCGTGCTTGCCGTGCTTGCCAGTAACCCATTGGAAAAACCAAGGCATACTACACCAATCGAAGATGAAGCCCTTGGGCACTTCTATCTTAATACCAGTGCGTCCTGCACCACAAAAGTAATGGAAGATCTTCGCAATACGAAACAAACCATTGCCCAGGTTGTCAGTCCTGATGAAGCTGTCCATTGTTGTCGGTCCCATCATTCAGTGACTTGTAAAGTGGTTAATTAATCCGGTCACAACAGCGCCAATAAAAGTTGTGACGGCGGCGAGTACTGCAGTAATAGTTATCCGCTTTCGGCCAGCTTCATCCTTTTCAATACTATCAACTCTGCCCTCGATAACCCCAAGCCGACCATTTACTCCCGAAACGCTGCCATCCACGCTGCCGGTAAATGCTTGCTCCAAATCTTTTACATCATCACATAAAACAATTACAGTTTTCGTGAGCGCGTCAACGGCGTCTATTACTTGCTGATTACTGGCCATTTTATTTCATCTCCTTAGACAGTGGACCCAGTAGCGTCAACCCAGTTGGTCCCGTCAAACCAAATCGGTATGCCAAGGGTGGTGTCGAAAAACCGCTGGCCCAGTGCTGGACCGACTGGCCGGTTGGCAGTGATGTCGCTGAGCCAAATATCCACACCAAGAATTGGACGCAAGGCTGAAATTGTTGCCCGTTTATTAACGCCTGACTGACTGATAAAAACCAAATCAGCAGCGGCTAGTGATCCATCACCATTCAGCAAATCGTCGACACCCGTACTAGCCCATTCTCCAGCAACTACGGTGTTAAATGCCAGAAAATCGTTGGATGCCTGCGCACTCTCATCGATTTTTATTCCGAGAGTGAATACTGCTATTGGTGCAGTCGGTGGTTGTGTCAGGGTTGAATAACCCACCGCGCTCACTCCCGCACCACCAGTAGATGGCCCAGCCGTTACATCGACTGTTCCCGTAAAATTTGTCGGGGCGTGAAATAGAACCGCACCCCCAGTACCACCACTGTCTGACCCAAACACGGGAGCGATTTTACCCTTGGCCGTTACTGTCCCACTGTAACCGGAAAAATCGGCCACAAATACGACAATGGCACCACCACTATTGCCGCCGCTATTGCCACCGCTGCCGCCGCCACCAAGGTTAATGTTTGTCGCTAAGTCGCTTAGATTGTAATCAAGTCCTATTTTTAGATCGCCAGCTCCATCCCCATTATGTCCGCCACCCGCACCTGGGGTAGCCCCACCACCCGTAGCACCACCCGTAGCACCAGAATCAATCGCAGGTACGTTTTGCAGGGCATTATTTGTACCTGACCAGCCCTCCGCACCTTGTGCCGTAGCGGGTCCACCGCGAAAGCCATTGCCGATCATATCAATGCTGCCACCGCCCGTCAACAGACCCGAACAGCGGAACGCGAGGATGCCGCCATGGAATCCATTCCAAGCCGGTGCAGAAATGTCACCCGCCGCTAGGTTTACATTATCATAGTTATAAACCTTGAGAATCTGCGCTTTTTGATTGTCGGACTTGTCACCATTGGAATCCGAATCATAGGCATTCAAAACGCCCATATCTAGTGTGATGGTATCCAGCCCCGCCGGTTGCGTATCGTCCTTGGCTAAGATAGTCGCGTATTCGTATTGCCCACGCTTGGCTAAATTTGCCGCCGATGTGTCCTGACCAACCTGAGTCTGATGAATGAGAACCTCGTCACCAACAGTGAAGGTCGAAGCATCACGAACTGTGAGAATTGTTGTGCCCACCGTGATACCGGCTGTTAGGTCAGTATAGGCCAATGGGTCGGGAGTAGCTCCACCAATGAAGTCGGCATCCGCACCAGTTCCGTATTCAGCAGGGGTAATGTACACTGCCTTTAAGTGCTTGTTGTTATCAGACAAAGTTAACGGATTAGGCACATTAACATCGCTCAAGTCGCCAAGTGTAGTCGGCAAACCATCGTTCGACGTAAACGTCCCAGTCACTACAAGGTCACCATTAATAGTCTCTTTAGGCATCGTATAAAACTCCTTCCATGCTGGCAACAGCCTCGTTATCGGTATGGGTGCCAACAACTGTGATAATCATCGCGACTACATCGCCAGCGACAAAAACCATATCAGGTGGCGTGATGTTCTCGTCAACACCATTAACCGCCGTTGCAGCCAACTGGAATGGCGCGACAATCTCAATAACGTCGGCCAACCATTTGATGAATGCGTTGACCCCATCATTTGAATGGGTTTTATGCCTGACACTTACACGGCTAATCTTGAGAACCTTGCCTGTCGGCACAGTGTAAACAGGACTGCCTGAAGGAAAGGCTGGGGCAAGGTCAATATCAAAAGTCGTAGTGGCGGTGATCCGCTCACCACCAACGCTTGGGGAGGAGGAGGTTACTGCAGCACTCCTGTTACCCCGAACACCACCCTGGCTAAACCGACGACCAGGAAGGGCTCGAATGCCACTTAAATGTGATCTCTTATGAGACATATCTTATTCCTTATATTGCCACACAGTTGCTATAATCAACTGCGCCGTTAAACTACATTAGGCTCCACTGTTACCATATTGATAAGTTGTTGGTCAAGTCCAAACAGAGAAACTAGAGAAGGATCGGGTGGATCTGCACCGGCTTCAACCGCATCCTTGATGACACGGCTAATGGCGTGAGCAGTTATCCAACTCGCACGAATGGCGTTTCGAATTAGTAGAAGGTCCGCTTGTGTCACAACCACATCAAGGTTGTCCGCTGTCCTCCAAGTGAACGGAGTGATGCCAGCGGCTGCAGCATCTGCAACAACAACATCATAATTCTCTTCCGTTTCACGGACGGCTTCACGTGAACCTGCATCAGAATCGAATTCAAATGTGCCAGAAGAGATTGTGACCGTAGTAGCTGTCACAATCATGATTTCCTTGGCAATGTTCACTTGCCGGTAAATCTCTTCCCTGAGGTAGTTCTTCGCTTCACTCTCAATATCTGTCCAGGAGGGCTTCGGTCGAAGGTCATTCCAGACGAGTGCGTCGAATGACAGCTGATTAGCTGGTTGAACTGGACCTGAGAAACGAGCATTGGGCACGAGACGTTGTAACCCTAATAGGATGAAGTTCGTCTCTTTCATTACCCAATAACCTTATATCAACAAACCCGTGATGGACGTTTGCTGTGGCGATTGCGATTGCGTGTGAACGCACGATCTATCGGTGCACGTGGATCAAGATCCTCTGGCTTCAGGTTTGCGAGAACCTTGCTGCGCTCATCGGCACGGCGCTGACGCTCCCTGGCCTGACCCCTCAGG
>QNAF01000216.1 GCA_003641405.1 Candidatus Zixiibacteriota bacterium
CGTCGGCTGTCTGAATAGCTTTGGAATTCATCTCGTACGAACGCTGAGCCACAATCATGTTGACCATCTCATCAACCACGTTCACGTTGGACATTTCGAGATAAGCCTGGTTAGTGAACCCCATCCCGCTCTGCCCGGGAACGTCCGTGATGGGATCACCGGAGGCCCCTGTCTGAACTGCCAGGTTCTTGCCGATCGATGCCAGCCCTGCCGGATTCACGAAACGAGCCAGTTCAACCTGACCAATCTCAGCAGATTCTGATTGACCAAACTGCTGGACTGATACGGTACCATCGGAGCCGATCGAAATTGACATGGCGTCTTCCGGAATCGTTAGCTCAGGCACCATGAAAAATCCTTCGGTGGTGACAACTTGTCCGTCAGCAGAGAGTTTGAAAGCTCCGTCCCGAGTATAGGCTGTAGTGCCATCAGGCAACTGCACCTGAAAAAAGCCATCCCCATCCAGCGCTATATCCAAGGGGTTTCCGGTGAACGACATATCGCCCGTTGAGAACTCTCGCGTGGTTGCGGCGGGTTTGGTACCGTATCCGATCGACAGTCCAACCGGAACCTCGCGACCAACTGCAGTTGTGCTGCCCGGACGACGATAATTTTGATAGAGCACATCCTGGAACTCCAGTTTGCTCCGTTTGAATCCGGTCGTGTTTACGTTGGCCAGATTGTTAGCGATATTGTCCACATTCATCTGCTGTCCGGACATACCGCTTGCGGCTGTACGCATTGCCTTGATCATGATGCCGCTCCTATGTTAAACCTTCCCATTTCCTGCTTACTGATTCCCTGCTACACGGTGGAACAGGTGATCCAGACTGGTTTCCTGAGTCTGAAGTGCCTTGGCGTTGGCCTCGTATGTTCGATGGGCAACAATCATATCGACCATCTCTCCGATGACATCCACGTTTGACGTTTCCAGATAACCCTGACGGATATTGGCATTTATTGCCGAAATCAGTTCTTCTCCTTCAGGCACACCAAAGACCGACCCGCCGAGACGTTCGAGCACTTCAAGATCAGCGGTCGTCCGTGGCCTGATACGCCCAACCGAGAGGCCATCTGATTCTACCTCGCCAGTCTGGCTAACCACAACTTCACCACTGCCTACCTGTATGGCTCCACCGTCACCGATGAGTCGAAAGCCTCCTGCGAATGATATGAACCCCTCGCTATCCACCATAAAAGCGCCTGAACGAGTAAGAGCCGTGGAACCATCAGCAGCTTCGAGGACGAAAAAACCATCCCCTTCTATAGCCATATCCAGCGGATTGTTCGTTTTGTCGAATACACCAGGGGCGTGGTCAACATGAACTCTATCCGACAGAGTTTGCTGCCAATCCGTTTTCTTGGGCATTACCTTGCTCTCGGCCCGCGAAAGCTCACGGGCAAACATGATATCCTTCTTGAACCCGGTAGTCCCGGCATTGGCCAGGTTGTTGGCGATGACTTCCTGCTTCTTGACGTGCGGAAGCATACCGGAGGCTGAGCTGTACAATCCTTTAATCATAGAAATACTCCAGCAGACTATAAGCAGTACCTGTGCCAAGACCTTATCGCATAGCGTAACGCATGTATTTACAATAGGTTACGGCGCAGGCGCTGACTACTGGACACCAGGATAGTGAGTGATTCCGGAAGGGATTTCTTGACTTGGAGGAACTTATTTCTGTGGAGCAGGCCCATGATTGCGGGCAGGATCGTCGTGCTTCTCTTTGGTTTTTCTGATCAGCTTGTCCATAGCGGCGTCAAATCTTGGCCCACCGGACACATCGCCGTTAGACCGCTGATAGAGCGGGCAATCGCTCTTGAATCCGAAGCAGTTCAATTCTTCGGCCAGGTAACACTCACTTAGATATGCACAGATTACTTTCTTCTCCACGGTCTTCCCCTTTGATTCTAAACAGGTTATCGGCGAAACCGAACTGTTCCTGAGCCTGCCCCGTAGTACAGAGACCGATCAGGTTACCGCGTATTTGCGCCTATCTGAGAATTGAATTGCACACATGTCAGCCCACGAAAAAACCGTTAGGCTATGACGGATCGACTGCTTAGATTGATAGTGTCGTCAACTGCATGGTGTACCAAGTACTTACGTGACACCAGACTAATTTACCGAATCCGGCATCGACGTCATAATAGAACTGATAAAGTGCACGCTTTTTGCTCGACTCGGTTGTACAAACTGGAGAAGTATATATGAAACGACCCATCTTACTAAGCATACTGACTGCAGCCCTCGTAATCGGGAGCACAATTCCCAGTCTGGCTCAATCAGGCATTGATCCTAACCAACCGGATACGCTGATCGTTGACTCGACGGTTGCGTACGTGTCCGGAGTTGGAGTGATCCCAATTGTGTTCGTCAACGACGAGGAACTATCGGCGATTGAAGTTACTCTCGAGCATAACTCGCCGGAAATCGTAATTGATTCCTTCTCGTTTGCCGGCAGCAGGGTTGACCTTGGAATTACGACGAACGGGTTCATGGTAAGCGATGACTCAACTACAATCACGATTTTCTGTTTAGCATCCGGCTCAACGTTAGTGCCCACAGGCAAAGGTCTGCTTGGCAAGCTGTACGTATCTTACGCAGAGACAATCTCCCCTCAGCTTATTCCGTTCGATACCGTTACGTGGATTGACGGCTTCATCCAGTACTCCACTACGTTCAAAGGAGAGAACATGCTCTCCTTGCCGTTCATCCCACAGTGCATCAGTGGTTACCTGGACATCCAGGCGGCACCCTCCACAATGGATTCTCTCTGGCTGGATACTCTCGATGCTACTCCCGGTGAGCAGATTGCAATGAATATCTACGCCTACAACGAACGAGAGTTGGACAGCGTCGCCATAGCACTTGATTATGGGTCTTCTACGGTATTGCACCTCGACAGCGTTTCGTACGAAGGCACTCGAAGCCAAATTGCATCCTACAAGGGTGTTCAACATTGGACCGGTGATCACAAACTGTACGCGGTGTTTAAGTTCGACATCACTCCCCTGCCTTCGGATATCGGGATTCTGGCCACGATCCACTTTACGGTCGACAGCACAAGTCCCGAGACGATAATCAATATCGACACGACCACGGTTGGAATCGACTGGACGACTGAGTTCACACTGACGGATAACGACGGCGGAACGAGCTTCACCCCCATTTTCACACCCGGATGGGTCGATATCAAGGTCTCGACAGCAATAGAAGATATCACGCCTGAGCGTTCCCTGCCCACATCTTTCGAGTTGGCTCAGAACTATCCCAATCCGTTCAATCCCTCCACCAGTATCGAGTTGAGCCTGCCCCAAGCGGGACACGTCACGCTTGATGTGTTTAACGTCCTCGGACAAAAAGTCCGAAGACTTATTGACCAGTGCCTATCAGCGGGAGTGCATCGGGTGGTTTTTGATGGTCGAACCAGTTGGGGAAGCCAGCTTGCCACGGGAGTATACTTCTATCGATTACAGAGTGATGACTTCTCTGAGACGAAGAAAATGCTGTTACTCAAATAATCTTTTGGGAGAGCTCTGGCGAGAGCTAATCGAGCACGGGGACGGTATCGAGATTACCGTTCCCTTTTTCTTTGGCGCAAGAACGAACTGGATGCGATTTCGTCGGTTTCTTTCTGCTCAGTCTTCTCCATCTCCTGACGGTGACGGAACTGTTGTTTCTCTTTGAGCATCTCGTATATCTTCCGTTCTCTGGCTGCCTCCACAAGCTTCCGTCTTCTCTGCTCGGCTTCCTTTTCGAGACCGTGCAGCAGCTCTGCTCCTGCCAACCGCTGACGCTTCAGCTTCACCAGAAAACGCGAATACACAAGCGTCTCAGCCAATGAGATTGGGCCGCACATCCGCGTGCGTTGTCTTTCCGTTGCACCGAGTCGTTCCTTATCCATCTCAGTCAACATCCCTTGCTGGTCTTGGACTTCTTTCAGACTCGTGGCGAGTTGCTTTTGACGTTCTTTCTCGGTGTGTTTTCTGACTTTGAGAAGCGGCTCGAACCTGAACTTGAATTTCTTTGCGGACATAAGTTCACTCAGAGATTATCTCTCGCATACGCTCAATCACTTCATCGTGATCACATTTCTCATCGATACCCTGACCAAACAGACTATTAATGTCGTCAATCTTCTCAATGGCACGATCAATCTTGGGATTCGATCCCTTGGCATAGGCTCCAATGTTGATTAGGTCTTCCGCCTCTCGATATGTTGCAACCATCTCTCGTACCTTACCTGCCATTTCGACTTCTTCGGGGGTTGCGACATCTTTCATAAGACGACTGATGGAATCCAGGCAGTCAACCGCCGGGTATTGGTTGAGTGATGCAAGGCGTCGTGAGAGTGACACGTGACCATCAAGAATGGATCGAACGGCGTCCGAGATCGGTTCGTTGAAATCATCAGCCTCAACGAGCACTGCGTATAGTCCGGTGACGGAACCATGCTGGTTGCTTCCAGCTCGTTCCAGAAGCTTGGGTAACATCGCAAACACCGAAGGTGTGTAGCCTTTGGTGGCCGGAGGTTCGCCTGTTGCCAGTCCTATCTCTCGCTGTGCAATAGCAACCCTGGTGACTGAATCCATCAGAAGCAGAACGTCCTTACCCTGGTCTCGGAAGTACTCCGCTATTGTTGTGGCCACCATCGCTCCCTTGATACGCAACAGGGCTGGTTCATCGGAGCTGACAGCCACGACAATCGAGCGTTTCAGCCCTTCCGGACCCAGATCACGTTCGATAAATTCCTTAACCTCTCGCCCACGCTCACCGACCAGGGCGATAATATTGACATCCGCCGACGAGTTGCGGGCAATCATGCCCAGCGTGACTGACTTGCCCACACCTGATCCTGCGAATATACCCATGCGCTGACCCTTGCCAACGGTCGCCATCGCATCGATCACCTTGATGCC
>QNAF01000217.1 GCA_003641405.1 Candidatus Zixiibacteriota bacterium
GGAATGTGTTCACTACGTAACAGGTCAGCATCACGCTTTCTTGAATAGTTGGGATAACGTTGCCTGAGAACCTCACGTGAGTTCAATTTATCATAATAATTCAATAAAGCTTCGGCATCAAAATCAGTTAATCGATTTCCGTAATCCTGAAATTCAACTTCCAAAACTTCAGTACGATATGTTGACTGAAAAAGTCGGGCTTTCGATTTGAATTCATCGTCAGGTTTATACTGTATTCCGATATCCATATTTATTTTTCTCTAACGATTAGCGTCAGGCTCAAAACGACTCGCGTTTGCGCGGGTCATTTTGTAGCTTGCACGCTTTGGTTAGGCTTAGTCTTCTATTGGTTTGTGGCAGAACCACCAATCAAAGCATTCAAATGCATCTGACTTTTCAAGGCGTTTTTCTGCATCTGCTTGATTCGTTGCTGGCGGCATAATAATCCTATCACCAATTAACTCATTATTGGGCCAACCAGCAGCAACGGCTCCTTGTTTATCGGATATCTGTAGGGCTTTGACTGCACGAACAACTTCATCCATATTTCTACCGACCTCTTGCGGGTAGTACATTATCAGTCGCACTTTGCTCTCCGGATCAACAATGAATACTGCCCGCACCGTGTTGGTTCCTTTTCCAGGATGCAACATACCTAGTTTCAGTGCTACTGCATCATTGGCTGCAACAATGGGAAAGGTGATCTCAATATCAAGTTCAGCCTTGATCCACTGTACCCATTTTATGTGAGAGAAAACTTGATCAATTGACATGCCAATCAGTTTGCAGTCAAGCGCTTCAAATTCCTCATACCTCTTCTGAAATGCCACAAACTCCGTTGTACAAACAGGCGTAAAGTCAGCCGGATGGCTGAACAGAACAAACCATTTGCCTTTCATATCACCCGGAATGCTCATGGGACCGTATGTTGTCTGAACCTTTAACTCGGGGAACGCATCTCCAAGCAAAGGCATGTTCACTTTTGCTTCTTCCATAATTCTGTCTCCTGTTTCTTCCCGCCGTTCTATTTGCAGACTTTCCTGATGGCGGGTTTGTCTGGAAGCCTAACGTCGCAAATGAGGATTTGGCGCGGCTACGCGACAATATCCTCAATTTGTCTTGTTGGCAATTCTTGCCATATCGTCATTCTGAGACATCGGGAACAATGTCTGGAGGATCCTCGTGCACTTCTATTGGAAGCTCTTTTGGCGATTCGTCGGGTTTCTCCGGAGGGGGGTCTGTCTCCGGCTTTTTGGGCTCATCGGGCAAGACAACAACCGGCGGCATTTCACGGACCTCAATATCTGAGCAGCCCGCAGTGACCATCCCGCCAATGATGGCCGCTGTAGCCACAGCTTTGCCAAGGGTTCCCAACGTCCGTTGAGTTGGCGAGTACAGCGATGGTGCCGCGACAGAAGGTGCTTTCCCATGTATGTGAATGCGGCAACCCGCCTCCCCAACATGAATCTCATCTTTGTCCAGTACTACAACCGGTTTTCCGCTAGGGACATTCAGGGTACGCCCCATGCGGGAGAGAGTCAGGTTGGTTGCTCCTTCCGGCCGGTACAGGATCAACTTGTCATCTGCAGATACCCACAGCTCAGCAGCAACGGAGTCATCGCACTGCCACTGAATCTTTCCTTCTTCATCCAGGCGTAGCCCAGGTTGCCGGCCAGGAATCGCAACGCAACGTGTATACTTAGAATGGGACGACCTGTCTTGAATGGTCTCAATACATATAGCCAGAGGTTCGGGCATAATCTATCTCCTTTCTTCACATACGTGTCGGACACAGCCGCAAGGCGGAGGCCGACGTATCATTTTGACAACATTACACATCGATCAAATGCCGAGACGTCTTCTTCGGCTTGAGATTCTTGGGCACATCGATGCCCCGGGCCACCGCTTCTTGCATCAGAAATGCAACGGGCCACTCTAAGGATGCCACTCGATTTTCTGCCAGCAACTCACTCATAATGCGGACACGCCACGGGCCACATGGTGGTTCATCTGGGTTGCCTGTATACAGCATGTTCTCGGAGCGGCAGCCTCCGCCACATATAGTAGCCAGGGGGCAGTCCGCACACACCGGTAGACTGGTCGCTCGATGGGGATTTGCCTTCATCAGTCTTGCGGTTGCTTCAAACCCATCTCCATCAAGGTGTCCCACTTTCTCTTCCATCTTGAAACAATTGAACAACGCGCCGTCACTGCGAACATGCACATGCTTGCCCAGGGCACATGAACATCCGTCCCTGCGATACGTCACTGGGCTAGATGTCTGGGCGGGAACGGTCACGCCTGCACCGAAAGCTACGCGATCAAGTGCCGATTCCAAAGAGGGGCGGTCCTTGAACAGGTGCTCACCAGTTTCCCTCCCACTCATGTAGAGTACACCAAGGGCGATAGGTGTATTTGCAGGAAGACGCTCGCGAATTCGTGACAGCTCTGATGCGACTGTTTCTGCGTTCTGTGGTGTCAGCATAAGATCAACCGAGACTCCCCCTCCGTACTCAGCCAGTTTCTGGATGCCGAGAAGGGCATTTTCGAATCGCTCACCACCAGATGCCGAATCACATGACGCCGCTGTTGGTCCGGCCAGGCTGACGCGAATCTTCAGGCCTCGTTGCGCCAGACCTGCAACTTCCTTGGCTATAGCGTCGTCCGCCAACGGTATACCGTTGGTGAAAAGCATGACACTCAACCCCAGATCAATGATATGGGATACCAGATCACTGCACCAGGTGACCAATAAGGGTTCCCCGCCAAGAAGCGCGACATGTGTCTCGTGACCGAGCACTTTCGGGATTTGCCTGACGATATGAAGGGCCTGGTCAAGAGTGATCTCTTGGGCTCTTCGATGTCCTGAGTTTGTGCAGCAGTATGAACAATCAAGATTGCAGTCGTTGGTCAATTGCATCTGGACTGTCGGAGGATCCGGCTTGGCTGGACGCGGCGGCTCCCCAAACCCGTGTCGATAAAGGTTCTCGAACAGAGCTTGGGAGAGGATGTCACACGAAGCGTGACCAGAGAGGACAGCCCGAACAGCATCCACTTCCTCCGCAGGTATACGGCAGAAGACCGCATGCTCTCGAGAAACCAGCAAGTTGCCATTTGTGATCGGAAGCAGATCGCAGTCCGTTGGAACAATGCCCTTCTTTGTGTGGCAATCGGCGCTCGTTTGTATGTCCGGTTGTGAGTTCATTTATTGGTCGTTTGAGTTCTCTTCATTTGCCAACGCTTGACCTCAGCTTCAAAATGGCCGCGTCCGCGCGGTCATTTTGTAGGCTGGAGGTCGTTGTTGGGGCTGCTCCTATTCTTGCTCTCCCAGTATCCCAGATGTCACGTTCAAATGCCGATAGAAAACCGGGATGTCGAATCGCTCGCGGAGCGTTGCCAAGTATCTGCGCGCATCGCGTGTCATAGGATTCTCGGAGACGACTACCAGGGTGGCGGCCTCGTTGCCGCCAGGCCAATACGAGTACTCCAAGAGCTGCGAAATTGCCTCCCGGAGACAAACTCTAATATCTGGACTGGTCTTGATTTCATAGTAGACGTGCTGCTTACCGTCCCGAACAACCAAGTCCACCCGCGAACCACGACCGGTGTCAGTTTCCGTTCCGACGTTCTCGTCTCCGTATTGCTGAGAGAGGATGGTGTAAAGGGCGGCCTGAAGTCTGTTGTGGTGCAGTTTGACGGACTTCGTTCCGGCTTGTGAGTGCAGTGTCGCAGCGTGCGCCTTGTCGGAACACCCCGCCTTGAATTGGAGACCTTTTCGCAGATCGACCCGTCGCTTCTGCAGAGGAGTGTCCCCTTCTACGTACTCGTAGGCGGGAAGCAGGCGGTCAAACAGAAAGAGGACTTCTTGAGGTCGTATTGTCGCCCGTGGCGACATCTTCCCCCAGAACAGAAACGTGTCGACGCGAATCAACGCTTCATTGACGGGAGTCGCGGGAAACGAAGGACTTCTGGTGTGGTTGAAGTAGTACCAGAATCGGAGATCATCCAGTTCCGAGGCGTTCGCACGAATGTACTCGTTCAGTTTGAGTATCTTCGGCTTGAGCGTCAGCGGATCAGGCAGCGTGTGGCTGGGCTCAAGAGAGAAGGCCAGGCCGTATCGAAGGTACTCGTTGGCATCACCCTCGAACCCAATGTTGAACTGGACTTCCTTCCGCCCCCCGGAATGAAATGCCCACTCGTCGTGGGTAGTCTGAGCCGTGAATATCTGTCGCGTCTTCGGGCGCGACAGGCCGTGTATTTTCTGTCTGATGGCCTGAAACTCGCCCACTCGGTACGCGTTTGCTGCACCGTTGATTTCATCGGCAATGGTATGGAGGCTCTTCATTCGTTTCGTGCCCGAACAGTTATTCTACAACATTGATTTCCCGGAGTTTAGTGTAGGGCGGAGTCCATTGCAACATCTATTCATTACCATTTTCGGTTTGCCAGCCGGATGTTTGTCGTATAATATGTTGTGTATGGAAAAAGATGTTAAGCGATAAGATGGTTGATTCAGGCATAGTGGCGAGTATTTCGCACGAGACGGTCAGAAAGACGCTAAAAAAAACAAGCTTCGCCCGGACCTCAAAGAGTGTTGGGTAATTCCTCCCGAGCAGAGCAGCGAGTTCGTTGCCAACATGGAAAATGTGCTTGATGTGTACGAACGAGAGTACGATCGTTATATCCGGTGGTGTGCATGGACGAACAACCCGTGCAGCTAATTGATCATACTCGCCAACCTCTGCCAATGCAGCCGGGCTACAAGCAGCGATATGATCATGAGTACAGGCGTAACGGCACGGCTGTAAATTTTATATTTTGTGAACCTTTGCGTTCCTGGCGTAAGGTCAGTGTTCGCCAAAGCAAGAAAATGATCGATTGGGCCGAAGAAATCCGCGAGTTGCTGAACGAAGATTATCC
>QNAF01000218.1 GCA_003641405.1 Candidatus Zixiibacteriota bacterium
GCCCATGACCGCGCCGCCAGAGAAGGCGATCGACAGAGCTTTCGGCTGTCCGAAATCTTTTGCCGCCGCACAGGTTCTGACGTTGGCCGCAGTAGCCGCTTTCATACCAATGAAACCGGCCAGCATCGACAGAAGTGTCCCACCCAAAAAGGCGTAGCCGGTTGTCAGTTCGATGAAATAGGCCAGTAGGGCAAAGACTATAACAATGAAGATTGCGAGAATCGTATACTCGCGCCGCAGAAATACCATAGCGCCGTCGTGAATCGTCTTGGCGATTTCCTGCATAACCTCGTTTCCTGCATCGCGTGAACGAATCCAGAAAAAGAGAGCTAGAGCGAAGATCAACCCGATTACTCCGGCAGTGGCTGAAAGTAACCCAGTACCCATTATTATCCTCTCGGTTTAAGACTATATGGTTCAATAAGTTGCATCATCCTTACTCCATATCTTTGCCGCCGAATATATCTGTAGAGTGGGCCCACCGCAAGTGAAATATTTCACTTTTTAGGATGCGAGAAGACCACCGGAACCCACCCAAAGAGTTTGTTGAAAAACCCTGAGGCGAAGTTGTGTCGTATCCTGATTCCGCAAAGCGAGATGGTGACCCGACTCAAGACATCATGTCACAGAAAAAAGTCAGACCTCATCCCGCCTTGGGCGGGAAAGGACCTGACTCAACTTGGGGAGAGAACTTTCTCAACAAGCCCCGAGACGGGGTTTGCGAGATTCGTTCTGATTTATTCCTATATGCGCTGCGCTGCCTTGTCTTCAAGCATCTCAAGGCGCTTTTCAGCCGCCACTGACGCGGTCGTACCGTCACCTACGGCGTTGGTTACCTGTCGTACCAGTTGCTCCCGCACATCACCACAGGCATAAATTCCCTCTATAGAAGTCTCCATATGGAAGTTCGTAACGAGGTAGCCCCCCTCATCCCGCTTCATGTCGTCGGGAAGCATCGAGGTATTAGGCTTGAAGCCTATGTAGACAAAAACAGCGCTGACATCGAGTTTCGAGGTCTCATTTGTTTTGACATTCTTCAGGGTGAGATCAGTAACACGAGTACCATCGCCGTTGATACTCTCCACCACAGAATCCCAGACGAAACCCAGCTTCTTGTTATCGAACGCCCGCTTCTGGATGATCTTCTGGGCTCTGAGCTTGTCTCGACGATGGATTATGTACACTTTGGAGGCAAACTTGGTCAGATAGCCAGCTTCTTCGACAGCAGCATCTCCCCCGCCTACCACGGCAATGACCTTTTCCTTGAAGAAAGCGCCATCACAGATAGCACAATACGACACCCCCCTGCCGCTATACTCCTTCTCTCCGGGGACTTTTAGATAAGTTGGAGAGCCGCCAGTGGAGACAATCATGGCCTTTCCCTTGTATATCTTTCCCGAAGCACATTTGGCAACACGGTAGTCGCCTTCGCAGTATACTTTCTCGACCTCTTCCATTTCGATCTTCAGACCAAACTTCTTAGCGTGGTCAGTGAACTTCATAGCCAGTTCCGCTCCCTGAATATGCTCGAATCCAGGGTAATCCTCAACCTCACCTGTTATGGCTATCTGGCCACCGGGCATATACTTCTCTAAACAGATAGTGTCCCGATTAGCCCGTGAGGAATACATACCGGCACATAGTCCGCCCGGACCACCACCTACTATGATAACATCGCAAAGAATCTCTTCCGCCACTTGATCGCTCCTTCTATATCATCATTAAACAATTATCGTACAACGTCTACTTGTAGAAACAACTCACCAACCAATTAGTTCAACAGGTAGGATAAATTAGAAATCAATCCCCTTTTTGGCCATGATACCTTTCTGAAACGGGTGTTTGATCTCCTTCATCTCTGTAACCAGGTCAGCCTGTTCCACAAGCCAGTCCGGCGCCCCTCGACCTGTGATTACCAGGTTTTGCGAAGCACTTCGGCTTGACAGCAGTGACTCGACATCCTCCCTGGATACCAGCCCCAGATCGAACGCGACGTTTAGCTCATCAAGTACCACAAGCTGGAATTTGCCTGATCGTATCTTATCCAGAGCCAGGGCTATACCCTTTTGAGCAGCCTGGTGGTGTTCTTCTAACTCTTTGGTATCTCCACAGATGCCGACACACCCCTCCCCGATTACGTGCAATTCCAGGCCTGAGCCCAAACGTTTCAGCCCCTCCAATTCACCATATTTCCAGGTTCCCTTGACGAACTGGATCACGCAGATATTCCAGTCATGCCCGATGGCACGCAGGCACATACCCAGAGCCGCTGTTGTCTTTCCTTTGCCATTGCCGGTGTAGACTATCAGAAATCCCCGGCCTTCTTTCTCGCTCATATCTCTTCTCCGATTTACAGGAAAGTAATGCCGTCCCGGCATAGGCGAAAGTCAAAACTGTAGCCCATCAGCATCTGCCCACATACCAATTCTTCTGAGCCGGAAAACAAGATTTCCATTGACTTCTTTATCTATTACGTCTTTGTTGGCCGGACTGAAGAGGAAACTGCCGACTCCCACTGAAGTGCTGTAAATACAAAACAAAGCATGGGTGATCGGCACTTCCGAATTGAGAAAGAATAGTATTGTAGTGCAGTTTACAAAAGCCGAAGAGTATGGATTGCTTGGCGTGTTATACTTAGCCGAGACCGACCGGTCACGTGTTGTGCCGCTTTCGGAAATATCCCATTCGCAGGGGATTCCCGAAAAATTCCTGGCCAAGATATTCCAATCACTGTCTCGCAACGGCGTGGTGCGATCTCACCGGGGAGTTAGAGGCGGTTTCACGTTGGCCAAATCGCCCGATGACAGCACGCTACGTGAAGTGCTGGAAGCAATCCAGGGAGCATGTCACCTGATGAAATGTACCGAGGAACGAGCCGCATGTGATCGGGACCCTTCCGGGTTCTGCTCACTTCGGGAAGTTCTGATACTAGCCGAGAACAAACTTGTCTCGGTTTTTGACAAGTTCACACTCACGGACCTGATAACCTGGCAGAAGACGGAGACTGCTCCCCAGAAAGCGACGTCGGACTGATCGCAGACCGAGCCAACATGCAACTCGCCGCAATCGGACCATGTCACTGGACAGACAGGAGATAAAAGATATGGGTGTCAAATCTGATCGCTGGATAATTGAAATGGCGCGGCAGCACCGTATGATTGAACCTTTCTCTGAGAGTCAGGTGCGAGAGGGAATCAGCTTTGGGGTCTCGTGCTATGGTTACGATTTCAGTCTTTCGAACGAGTTTAAGATGTTTGACAGCGATTCCGTTTTAGAATTAGACCCGAAAGGTGACCCGTCCAAATGGTTCACGGATTGTAAGACAGAGTCGATCCTGATCCCCGCGAATTCGTTTGTACTGGCCCGCTCCCGCGAGTATTTCAGGATTCCTCGTGATGTGATCACCATTTGCACGGGCAAATCGACCTATGCCCGGTGCGGCATCGTCGTGAACGTGACACCGTTTGAACCGGAGTGGGAGGGATTCGCCACCATCTCACTGGCGAATACGGCCCCGCGTCCAACTCGCGTGTATGCCAATGAGGGTATCGGCCAGTTGTTGTTCCTCGAAGCCTCCGAAATCTGTGAAGTGTCCTACAAAGACAAAAAAGGAAAATACCAGGGACAGAAAGAGATCACTCTATCCAGAGCTGACAAATGATGCCAATAACTGTTACCATTAATATGCAATACATTTGATATATTAGGAGAAATCGAAAGATGACCGAGAAGACACTTGAGTCTTTGGACAAGAACTCAAAAAAACCATCCAGTCAACGTCATATGGTGACAATTGACGGAAACACAGCCGCTTCGTACATCGCCCATGCCACCAACGAAGTCATAGCCATATATCCGATCACACCATCGTCTGACATGGGAGAAAAAGCCGACGCCATGTCCGCCGCCGGCAAAAAGAACATCTGGGGTTCCATACCGGTAGTAGTGGAAATGCAGTCTGAAGCCGGCGCGTGCGGTGCCGTGCATGGTGCCGTTACAACCGGCGCTCTCACGACAACTTTCACGGCGTCACAGGGACTGCTGCTGATGATCCCGAACATGCTCAAGACAGCGGGCGAGTTGACACCGACCGTGTTCCATGTTACTGCCCGCGCCCTGGCCACCCATGCGCTTTCAATTTTCGGCGACCACTCAGATGTTATGGCCACCCGCTCAACGGGATTCGGCCTGATGGCTTCCGGCTCTGTCCAGGAAGTCATGGACCTGGCATTGATCACGCAAGCAGCCTCTCTGTCGAGTCGCATACCCTTTGTTCACTTCTTTGATGGTTTCCGTACATCTCACGAGATCCAAAAGGTTGAGCAACTCGCGTTTGATGACATGCTGGCGATGCTTCCCCAGAACCTCGTGGACCAGCAGCGCCTTCGCGCCCTGTCACCGGAGAATCCCACTATCAAGGGGACCTCGCAAAACCCGGACGTTTTCTTCCAGTCGCGTGAGACAATCAACAAGTTCTACGACGCAACTCCAGGCATCGTGCAGGAGCAGATGAACAAGTTTGCGGGTATTGTCGGACGCCAGTACAAGTTATTCGATTACTACGGTCATCCGGAAGCTGAACAGGTTGTCGTCATCATGGGTACGGGTGCTGAAGTAGCTCACGAATCGGTTGATGAACTCACAAAACGCGGAGAGAAAGTCGGCTTGATAAAAGTCCGCCTCTATCGGCCCTTTGCCACCAAGGCGTTCACTGCAACCCTGCCGAAAACAGTCAAGCGAATCGCGGTCATGGACCGCACCAAGGAACCGGGCGCAGGCGGCGAGCCAATGTATCTTGACGTTCAATCGGCACTCGAAGAGGCATATAACTACGGATGGGATCGCCCCAACGCTCGTCCCATGGTGGTTGGCGGCAGGTACGGCCTGGGTTCATCGGAATTCAGCCC
>QNAF01000219.1 GCA_003641405.1 Candidatus Zixiibacteriota bacterium
ACTCAACCTTGTCACACGACTTGTGAGCCGATTGTGGCGTCCAAACACAAACATAGGTTGCCATGCACCCTCATCGTATTATGCAACGTGAAAATAAGGCTTTATCAACAAGCCCTGTGGGTGTTTTTTCAGGTATGCGTGTTAACATAATATATATTATGAGACACAACATCCAGTAAAATCAACCGCAACCAACCAGAAGTCTTCCCCTACCATCTTGAATCTCTGTTAGAGCTTACTACCCCGGCAAGTCTTACACTTGCTTGAATCCCCAGTCCACGAGACGTCGTGCCTCACGAAACCTTAGCTTGTCACCGGGAACCCCGAGTACAACTAACGTTAGCCTCTCCCCGTTGGCATTCTCCAGCAACGTGGTCAGGCAGTAGTCGGCAGCACGGATATAACCGGTCTTGCCACCGAGCACGTGGTATTTCGAATGTACGAGCAGATTGGTGCTTGCCATAGGTATCTGCTTGGATTTCTTGGAATTGAGCACCCTGCATTGGTACGTCTTTTTGGCCGTGATCTCGGCAATCAGGTCGTAATCATAGGTATAGTGCAGCAATTTGGCGACTTCGTGAGCCGTGGACACGTTCTGGGCATCAAGGCCGGTCGGCTCAACAAATCTTGTATGTTTGAGCCCGAGCTGCCTCATCTTGAAGTTCATATCCCTGGCGAACGCTTCAATAGAGCCACTGGTGGCTCGTGCCAGCGCTCTTGCGGCCCGATTATCAGAGTTCATCAGGGCAGCATGGAGCAAATCTCGCACTGTCAATTCATAGCCGGTACGCAACCGAGATCTTGAGGAACGGCGTGAGTCTTCTTTGGTAATTGTCTCGGTTTTGTCAAGATCGACTCTGTTGTCGATGACAATCATGGCCGTCACGAGCTTTGTGATTGAGGCAATTGGACGTACCGAGTCGGCATTCTTGGCGTAGAGCACATTGCCGTTGCTGTAGTTGACTAGAATGCCGGATTTGATATTCAGATATGGATGTTTCTCACAGACATTTTCGAAATCAAAATGACAGATAGGGTCACCGGCCATCGACATAGAAGCAGCAGGTGCCTCATCGAGGAAATAAACGGTATTGGCTGAGAAAAACACGAACGCCGCCAATAGCAGGAGTACTTTTGGCAGCGTCTTCAGATTCAACATCTACAAACCTCTTCTCTTCTCTTCTTAGCAGTTTGTTGAAAAAGGACTCGATAACGCTCTGAAACTGACACTCTCATCATCTCCGTCGTCATCCCCGCGAAGGGGACTGTTGAAAAAGTTCTCTCCCTGGGTTGAGTCAGGTCCTTCGAATTTGCGATAGCAGGTTTGTGAGACCTGACTCTGTTCTGTGACATGATGTTACGTGTCGGGTCACAATCCCGCTTTGCGGAATCAGGACCCGACACAACGCGACTATGGGGTTTATCAACAGGCCCGAAAGCGGGGATCCAGCAACTTGTTGATCTGTATGGATTCCTGCGCGCCGCGGACGCGTCCGTACCTTCGCAGGAATGACGGGTTACGTGAAGTAGTCGCAATTGCATTATTCGTCCTATGTTCTTCAACAACCTCTCAGTGACGTATCCATTTGATGAGTTCCGGAAGAGTAGGTCTCTTGCCGTACATGAGAATACCAACCCGGAAGACTTTCGATGTAATCCAAACCAAGAACACTGTGGTCAGGATAATACCCAACATGCCCAGCAAGGCTTCCCCCATCACACTGGAAAACAGGGCGTTACCTTCAATCGTAGGCGCAGCGACAGCCACGCGCATCATCATGACCAGAGGAGTGTAGGTGGGGATGAAAGACATGACTTGTAACCAGGTGGGATCACCGAACTCAATAGTCACCGGGGCGACCATCATGGCTGGCAGGAAGAGGATAAAGACGACAGGCATCATGAGCGTCTGCGCTTCTTTGTCACTGTTGACAATGCTGCCGATAAACGCAAAGATGGTTGAGTACATCAGGTAACCGAACAGAAGGAAACCAACGAAACTGACCACCGTGGCAGGGTTCGTAAGAATGCTGATGATCGCGGTCTCTACGCCCGATCCTGTGGAAGGCGCGAACATCATCAGAACTGCGCCGCATACAACCCAAATACCAACCTGGGTAAGCGCCGCCAGACCAGTGCCTACAATCTTTCCCGCCATTAACTGGAACGGGCTTGCTGAGGACATCAGAACCTCAACAATGCGGGAGGTTTTCTCTTCGATTACCGACCGCATCAGAGTTGAACCATCAATCAGGATCAGCATGTAGATTAGCATGACCAGGATCATAGCAGCAAGCAGCTTGATAGCGGGGTTGATAGACACTCCCTTTGTGTCCTGAACGGTGATATCCACACCTCGAGTCAGGGCCAGGACCGAATCCGGCGTAAGATCCAGACCGCTCTCCGCAATCCTTCTCTCCGCCAGGAGATTTGTCAATTGGTACTCCAGCCTGCGTCCGACTCGCGGGGCGTCAGTATTTGTAATCAGAAGAATATTGGAGTCAGCAAGCTGGGGTTCAGCATTCAAGATCAGAAGATGATGGAGCTCATCATCGCGGATTCTCTGCACCTGGGCTTGGTACACCTCCTCGAACCGAGCCTCGTCATCCGGCGGGATAGCATCGACTGCGTCGAGTTGGTAAGCCAGGGTGCCTTCATCATCGAGCTCGTATGAGGTCATTTCCTGGGCGATCTTATCGCCCAATTGGTTGCCATCGCGATCGATTATCGCGTACGTTTCAGCGTCAGCTGTCCCGCTGTGTATCAGGAGTGAAGGCACTGTCATGAGAGCGGTCATAATAACCGGGGTGAGCAGGGTCATGATCAGAAAGGACTTCTTCTTCACGACCTGCGCGTATTCGCGCTTCATTACGATCAGGAACTTAGACATGGCTGCCCCCTTCCTCAGCATGAAGTTCCGCAGGATCAACCTTGGCGGTATCAATGAATATGTCGTAAAGCGAGGGCTCCATGACTTCAAACCTGCTGACAGTCAGTTTGTCTACAGCCGCTTTCAGTATCTCGTGAGGCTTGGCATTGGCTTCCAAGTGGATTTCGACGTAATTATTGAACTCTGTCATTTCGCGAACACCGGGTAGATCACGTATGAACTTGCCGTCACCCTCAAAACCGATTTGAACCGCGTTGCGACCGAATTGCGCTTTCACATCGCCTATTGTGCCATCCAGGACTTTCTGTCCCCGGGAGATCATACAAACATGGTCACACAGTTTCTCGGCCTGCTCCATCACGTGGGTTGAGAACAGAATAGTGCGCCCTTCTCGTTTCAGATCAAGCAGAACATTCTTGATCAGTTCAATGTTGATAGGGTCAAGACCCGAGAATATTTCATCCAGGATGATGATGTCCGGTTCATGCAGAACGGTGGTCACAAACTGAAGTTTCTGCGCCATACCCTTGGAAAGCTCTTCGACCTTCTGATCAGTATATTCAGCCAGATTCATTTTCTCCAGCCAGGGGCCAATTGCCTTGGCTGTCTTCTTGGAAGGATAGCCTTTGAGATCAGCCAGATAGGTAATTACTTCCTTGAGCGTCATCTTCTTGTAGAGTCCACGCTCTTCCGGGAGATATCCGACTCTATCACGGAAAGAACCATCAACCTTGCGCCCTTCGAACTGAATTGTCCCGGAATCTGGAGCGATGATGTTCATTATCATGCGAATCGATGTAGTCTTGCCAGCTCCGTTGGGACCGATTATGCCGTATATTGATCCTTTCGGAACATCCAACGACAGATCGTCCACGGCCACCTTGTCACCATACTGCTTGCGAACTTTTTCGAGCTTCAAATGCATACAATCATTCCTTCTTTCAGAAGCGCAAATAAAGAACTCTCAGCGCTCCAAATCAACAAATAATGATATTCCTCGTGTACGATTTCAGAATGGCTCGATTCCACTCGTCATATTCTTGCGCCTGCGCATAATACCACAGGATACGCGAACTTATTCACTCTGTTTCATTTGTGGAGACAACGACGCACGCTCAGATCACACAGCTTGTGGCTTGTTGAAAAACTGATTGACGGTGAGCGGTGTACGTCCTCGTGCGCCGCCTGGCGCTAGGATATCGGCAGACGAGGACGTCTGCCGCGCACGGCAATACGAACGTTTGGTAGTACTGACTTTCTCAACAAGTTCTTTGCGCTTATCCTAACACTATCAGGACATGCGACGGAGCAAGCCAACGACCTTGCCTGCGATGCGGAATTCACCACCTGATTTTCGCACGATGATCGGTTCGTAGTCGTCGTTTTCCGGCTGCAGGCGAATCTGTCCGCTGGAGGGATAATAGCGCTTCACGGTAGCCTCACCGTTGACAATGGCAACGACTATTTCACCGCGATTGGCTTCGGCCTGTTTGTGGACTATCACCATGTCCCCATCGAGAATACCGGTGTTAATCATAGAGTCGCCAGTAACTCTCAGAGAAAACGTATCCCCTTTTGGCACGAATGAAAGATCAAGAGCTATCTCCCCCTCGATATTCTCCACAGAGTCGATTGGGCTGCCCGCTGGTACCGAACCGACAAGAGGCACACGACCAATATCTGACGCCAACTGACGTGTCAATTCCAGACCGCGCGAGATGAGTCTACGTTTTTTAAGATAACCCTTTTTGATCAGTGCG
The DNA here is from genome assembly GCA_003641405.1 of Candidatus Zixiibacteriota bacterium. GTDB lineage: Bacteria > Zixibacteria > MSB-5A5 > GN15 > FEB-12 > B22-G1. The sequence continues at coordinate 4,651 of QNAF01000219.1, forward strand.
GTCAGATGTGTACGGACACCGTTTGTCGACGTAATCCCGAACTGCTCTCCTATTTCACGGATTGTCGGTGAATGTCCGTGCTGAACAATTCGTTCTTCAATAAACTCAAGGATATTGTGCTGCTTGTCTGTCAGTTTGCTTTTCATCCGGCTCTCCTTCGCCGCAGACTCCATGTGATCTATGGGGGTATACTTCCCATTTGTTCATCGTTCAATAACACGTTGCTGCATAT
>QNAF01000220.1 GCA_003641405.1 Candidatus Zixiibacteriota bacterium
CCCTTTAATCCTTCCAATACAATGCGGATCTTCTCCTCAGAGGTGTAATGTCGCCTCGTGTTACGGCGTATCTCTTTGACTACGGAATCCGGACTCTGGTTTCAACAACCCTTTCACCTGGAAATCGAGTGATTTCCTATCTTACGAGGGTGTCTATCACGCAACGTGTGAATACGATGAGACCTACTCCGGTTTCCAGGATGAGTGGTTGATCTCTCCGAGTATTGATCTCACTACTGACGATGCCCCCTGGAAGTTGGACTTCTGGTGGAAAGGAAGCTATTACTGGTCCGTGTCCCCCTGGAACAGTTGTGATCTCACCGTAAAGATTTCCACCGACGGCGGTACGCTCTGGGACGACCTCTGGACGGAGCATGATGCGGGCGAATTCAATAGCTGGACATGGTACAACACGCTCCTGGACCTCAACGCTTATCTAAGCGAAACCGATGTCAGGATTGCATTCGTATACGCAGGTTTCGATGGTGCCCAGTTTTCAATCGACGCCGTCGTGATCAATGATGATGCTTTTCCACCCGGCCGTTGTTGCTACGGCGACCCAGAGGCTCCTTCCTGTGATGACATAACGGAAACCGACTGCCTGGCTCTGAGCGGTGAATGGGAACGCTACATGAACTGCACCGATGACCCATGTCCCATATACTACCCTCCCCCGCCGAATGATGACTGGACCAATGCCGAGTTGATCGAAGGCCCTTTCCCGGCCACTGTGCCAGGGACTACGCTGGGTGCCACTGTCGACTGTCCCAGTGTGCTTGGCTGGAACTGTGTCTGGTATGTTTTTGAAGCACCGTACGATCTGAACGATGTTGAGATAGACTACTGCGGTTCAGTTCCGGGGGTTGGGAATATCGGTTCGATCCTCTATGGCGACCCGGTCGTCTGCGAGGATTTCATCTCCAGGGAAGGCTATGAGTGGCACGATTGTGGCGACGGAGAGAGCAACCCGCGCATTTGGTGGACGTCTCTTCCCGGTCCGAATACGTACTATCTGCCGGTATACACAGGCAACGGTGTCGACTACCAGCAGTCATTCGAGTTCACTATCAGTTTCTCCGAAACCCAGCCACCCCCAACCGGTGACTACTGCGGTGATCCGATTGTGCTCAATGTCGGGATGGCCAGCCTGCCGTATACACTTGTTGACCAGTTCAACTGCGGCCGCGACGACTGGTACGACAACACCTGTCTTGATGACTACGATCGCGGTGAGGACATTATCTATCAGCTAAACCTGTTTGCGGATGTGCATCTTAGTTTCCTGCTTGACCCCAAGGGTACTACCTATACCGGCATTCTCATTGATAACTCCTGTCCGCCCGATCCGGTGACTTGCATCGCCACCAGCACGAAGTCGGAAGGTGAACCGCATGGCATGATCAATGTCGATCTGACTACCGGGACATACTACATCATGGTTGACACCTGGGCATCCCCGGACTGTATTCCTTCTTTCGACCTTACAATTGAAGAGTACCCTGTTACACCCGGCGATGATTGCAGCGACCCGGTTGTGGTCACACTGCCGGACGACATGACCGACGGCCCCTACAATGACTCCTATATTGACGAAGGCCAGACAACCTGCGGACACAAGGACGATTACGTCAACACCTGCCTGGGCAACTGGGATCGTGGTGAAGACATCATCTACAGGCTGGATGTCCTCTCGACAGTCAGTGTGGATATTCTTCTTGATCCGGGACCGACCAACTGGACTGGAATTCTGATTGACGACGACTGTCCACCCGATGAAACAGACTGTATTGCGATTTCCACTATCGGCATTGGTGCTCACGGTATCTACGATCTTACGCTTGACCCCGGCACCTACTACGCGATGGTCGATTTCAACTCATCAGATGTGTGTATCCCGTTATTTGACCTGACCATCCGCCCGGTAGGCGGCGGCCTGATCAACGACGATTGGGAAAACTGCACGGCAATTGGTAACGTGATTGATTTACCTTTTTCAACCAAGCAGGCCACTCCGGACGGCCCCGCCGCATGCATGACCTCACCGAACATCTGGTACTGCTACACTGCCACCTGTATTGATGGACGCAATACGATCATCAGCCTGTGTGGTTCCAGTTACGATAGCAAGCTGGCCGTCTATGACGGCACCAACCCCAACACTGATCCAATGCTCGGCTGCGACGACAACGCCTGCGGCCAACAGTCAGAGCTTGTGCTCAGCCTGACAAAAGGCAACACCTACCTGATCGAGATAGGCGCCTGGAGCAACTACACCGGGGACGGAATTCTGGATATCTACTGTACCCCTCCCTGTGATGCTTCCGGGGGCTGCGAAAACGCACATATCAGTCGCGTTGCCGTCTGCGATATCGACAACAGTTCCGGTTGCGACGACGGTGGCTACAGCAACTATATGAGCCTGTCCACGATTATTGAAGCTGGACACACATACCCGATAACTGTTGAGATCGCCAACGGAGATCCCTCTGATATCGGTGCAGTCTGGATTGACTGGAACCAGGATGGCACATTTGATGTCAGTGAAGAAGTGACACTCGATGTCAATACCGGCATAGGCCCTTACACGGGCAATGTTGCACCGGCATTCGATGTCCTGGAAGGTGAGACACAGATGAGAGTACGCCTTAATCGTGGCTCTTATCCCTCGCCCTGCGGCACGACTACTGATGGCGAGGTTGAGGATTACCGTATCAATGTGATCATAACAACTTGCTGTATCCCACCGAGTGTAGGTGACCTTGATCAAGGCGGTGGAGAACTCGGTTTCAACTACGACGGAGCTGATCTCTCAGCAATGATCAATGGCCTGTTCATCGATCCGGCTACCGGTTGGGATGGGATATGTCTTGATGAGGCGGATGTAGACTTCACCAGTGAACGACCGGTTCTAGATCCAATGACCATTGATGGTGCTGATCTGTCGCTCTTGATCGACGCGCTGTTCATCGCCCCGACACACTACCTGCCAAGTTGCGACGGGATGCCGAACTGGTAGGCCCTTCGACAAGCTCAGGGTAACAGAGATAGCGTATGAACGGTACGCACAGAGACACCTGACCGCACGGATGATGTCAGGATCGCCGGGCTCCTGCCCTTGGCCCCATCTGTAGAAATATATACACATAGCCGATAGTGCTCGATTTGCGTTGACCGGCAGGTTGATTTGACATATATTCCCCGCCTTAAAAATCTGATAAAGAAAGCAACGAGACGTGTTGGCAGAATTGAAAAACCAAGTACCGCAGCTAAAGAGCAAACTCGACAAGATAGCGAGGTATCTTTGACCTCGATAAACGTCGAGCGGCCATAGCGAAGCTGGAGACAAAAACCGCCGAATCGGGTTTCTGGGACGACAACCAGGCGGCTCAGTCCGTTCTCAAGGAAATCTCCCAGCATAAAAAGTGGATCGAACAGGTGGAAAGACTTCAGACTGAACTAACCGACTCCGAGGAACTGCTCGGGATGCTCGAAGAAGGTGCTTCCGAAGTCAAAGAGATCAAGACCGAACTCAACAAGACGGCTGCAGAGTTAGACAAATTTGAGCTGACCGCGTTTCTTTCAGGCCCCGACGACCACCGGGACGCGATTCTGAGCATCCACCCCGGAGCCGGTGGTACGGAGTCTCAGGACTGGGCTGATATGCTGTTCCGCATGTACAACCGCTGGGCCGAACGCCGCCAGTTCTCCGTGCAACTCATGGACTACCAACCGGGAGAAGAAGCCGGGCTCAAATCAGCCACGCTTGAGATCAAGGGGGATTTCGTGTTTGGTTTTCTTAAATCGGAATCAGGCGTTCATCGCCTGGTGCGCATCTCTCCATTCGATGCCGCCTCACGCCGTCACACGTCGTTTGCGTCAGTACACGTCTTCCCGGTAGTGCAGGATACGGTGGAAATCGATGTCAAAAACGACGAAGTCCGTATTGACACATACCGAGCATCGGGTGCCGGTGGCCAGCACGTGAACAAGACATCCTCGGCAGTCCGCCTTACGCATATTGAAACCGGAATAGTCGTGACATGCCAGTCCCAGCGCAGCCAGTTCAAGAACAAGGATGCTGCTTTCAGGATTCTCAAATCCCGTCTCTACCAATTGCATAGAGAAGAAGAGGCAAAAAAGCGCGAAAAAGTAGAGAAGGCAAAGATGAAAATCGAGTGGGGTTCACAGATAAGATCATACGTTTTCCACCCATATAATATGGTCAAGGATCACAGAACATCGCAGGAAACCTCCAACACCCAAACCGTGATGGACGGTGACATCGATCAGTTCATAGAAGCTTTCCTGGCTAACCCTGACCTGAGGGAACAACTGGTATAGATGAATTCATCCGCAAATAAACGTAACTGGAGATAATTATGAGCGCAATATCAGACATCAAAGCAAAGGCCAAAGCCAAGAAAAGGCGAGTGGTTCTTCCGGAAGGTACCGAACCACGAATGATTGACGCCACTGCCAGAATCATCGAAGAAGGAATCGCTTCGGTTACACTGGTTGGGGCTGAGGAGGAAATCAGAAAGCTGGCTTCAGAGCAGGGGGTCGATCTGAACTCAGCTACAATCGTTGACCCAACTAAGTCACCAGACTTCGACTCCTACGTAGCGGATTTTATGGAAATCCGAAAAGCCAAAGGAATCACGAAAGAACAGGCGCAGGAGGCTATACAGCAGTCTCTGTATTTCGGAGCCATGATGGTTCGGCACGACAAGGCCGACGCCTCCGTAGCCGGTTCAATCAACACCACAGGAAACGTGCTCCGGGCCGCGATCCAGGTGCTCGGTCTCAAAGAGGGCATCAGGGCGGTGTCTTCCAGTTTCATCATGACCATTCCGGAATACCGTGGAG
>QNAF01000221.1 GCA_003641405.1 Candidatus Zixiibacteriota bacterium
AACCTTGGCTACAAGATTCCCTACAAAAAGGGCTATCACGTGGCTCCGCCGAATGACCGGACGTACAATCTCAGAAACCAGATTTGCTCCCTGCTCGCTGATGTAGGCATCGGATTAAAATATCACCATCACGAGGTAGGCGGCGGCGGGCAACACGAAATTGAGGTAGCTTTTGAGAGTTTACTGAAGATGGCCGATCAGTCGATGCAAGTTAAGTATATCGTGAAGAACGAGGCTTTCCGCCATCACAAATCAGCAACGTTCATGCCCAAGCCGCTCTTTAACGAGCCCGGTTCGGGGCTTCACGTACATCAGTATCTGGCTGACGAGAAGGGATCGCTTTTCTTTGACAAGAATGGACCTGCCCGGTTCTCAAAGTTGGGCCGTTTCTATATCGGTGGGATGCTCAAGCACGCCGATTCACTGCTGGCTTTCACTAATCCTTCGACTAATTCCTTCAAACGCCTTGTTCCCGGTTTTGAGGCTCCTGTAGCCGGAACGTACTCAGTTGCCAATCGTACGGCGTGCATACGTATCCCCGGATACCAGCGCGACCCCAGCACCATGCGATTTGAGTTCCGTCCCGGTGACGGCACGATGAACCCCTACCTGGGTTATGCAGCTATGCTGATGGCCGGACTGGACGGTATCAAGAACAAAATTGATCCCGGACTACCGCTTGATAGGAACCTTGACGAATTGTCGCCTGAGGAGTTTGCGGAGATTCACCAGTTGCCGACCTCGCTCAACAAAGCCCTGAATGCAATGGAGCAGGATCACGATTATTTGCTGGAAGGCGGAGTTTTCACCGAGGACCTTCTGGAGACCTGGACCAGGCTCAAGCGCAAGGAGGTCAGCGAGATTCGTATCCGCCCCACACCCTACGAGTTTGAAACGTACTATGATGTGTAAGGGATTGGAGCCGGCGCGCAGCTAACACGGCTTATCAATTCAACAGGGTCGGAACCGAAGGCACTCTCGGAGTGGTCGGTTCCAACCTGCAATATCTAATACGGATTATCAGTCACGTTGGCGGGTGCGATGACGGACCCACCACATATCTATCCTTTCAGTGCGCCCAGAGGAAGTACCGTCCTGCCATAAACTTCGTTGAGCACCTGTGCCACAGCGGCATATATCGCTGAGAAACCACAGATGATTCCCTCGAAACCAGCGATACGGGTTATGAAAGCATTGTTGGTTGCATCAGCCAATGACAGCAGCCAGAACAGAATTGTCAGCGAGGCGAAGACAAACTGAAGAGCTCGGTTAAGTTTCAGGGTTCCGATAAACATGAAAAAAGTGAACAGTCCCCACATAAATAAATAGGCGGCCATTGCTGCTTTTGTTGGTTCGTCACCCCATCCCATTTTCGGCAGAACCAGGAGGGCAACGAGAGTTAACCAGAAAAGGCCGAAGGATGTAAAGGCTGTCGTACCGAAAGTATTGTTCTTTTTCCATTCCATAATTCCGGCGATTACCTGAGCAATACCACCGTAAAATATCCCCATGCCGAGTATCATTGAATCAAGTCCCAGGAAACCCGCGTTGTGAATATTCAGAAGCACCGTTGTCATTCCAAAGCCAAGAAGCCCCAGCGGTGCCGGATTGGCAGTGCTGTCTTTGATTTGAGCAATAGCCTCCATCGTCTGACCCGTCACATTTTCCTGCATCGTCATATTCTCCTTCTAAATGGCTAATCACAATCCAAACTAATTCGTTTTCGCATCACATGGGGTAATAAGCAAATAGAGTGGAATCTGCAAGGAAAATGAAGAGCTGCAGAATTTATAGTGGACTGTGCTATCTATAGCCTCGACAGGCGGATTCGAAGACGGACCCTCCCTTGACTTGACAGGGTTCGGGAGAAGAAAAAGCCGTAAGGGATGGAATCTACTGGCGCTCTACTGAATCGTTACCGGCATACCCATCATGGGCCAGACGAACATAACGAAAATCGTTATGACAATCATGAGTACAATGCTCGCCGGGATACCGGCGACAAAGAACTGTCCGCTTGTGAATTGCCTGCTCTCGTAAGCAATGGCGTTCGGTGCCGCTCCAACAAGCAGAAGGAAGGGCATCCCGGCTGCCGCCAGTGATGCAAACAGGATTACTTCCGGTGCCACGCCCATGTACGGTGCCAGGACCAGAGCTACCGGAAGGGAAATGGCGATAGCGGCTACATTCATAATCAGGTTGGTCATGATCAGAACAAACAGCGTGATACCCATCACAAATATGACCCAGTGGGCTCCCTCCAGCGCGCCTATCACTTCAACAGCAATCCAGCTTGCCGCCCCGGTCTGCCAGAGACAGAAGCCGATACTCATCGCGCCGCCGAACAACAGGACGATATTCCAGGGGATTTCTTCAAGGTCGTCAATGCTCAGAACCCTGAAAAGGAAGAACAGTATTGTGGCAACAAGAAGTATCGCGCTCTTATTGATTGCGTGGAGTTCCGGTATGAATGAACGGAGTCCCATAGTCAGAATGGTCAGAAAGACTATCACCATGGTTAGTATTTCGTTTCGGCTGAGAGGTCCCAACTTGGAGTTGAGAGCGATAGCTCGCTCCCGCAAGCCGGTGATTTCTTTCCGCTCAGGCTTAAAGAGCACCATCATAAGCCCCCATAGAATCGGCACCATCACCAGGCCAAGGGGAGCCATGTAGTACGACAGACCGAAGAACGAGATTTCACCACCAATGATGTCCTGGTAGAAACCGATGGCCACGGCACCACGCGCCGCCCCCAGCAACGTGATAATACTGCCGGCGCCAGCGACAAAAGCCATTCCGATAAACAGCCCTTTGCCAAATCGCGTTTTCTCGGTTTCTTCTCCGTACATTGAGTGGATGGCCATCAACAGCGGAAACATCGCCGCTGCTACGGCAGTGTGTGCCATGATCAACGTCAGCAATGCCGTCATCACGAAGCTGCCCAGATAGATACGGCTTGTCTTCTCCCCCACCAAAACCAGCATCTTGTAGGCCATTCGTTTGGTCAGCCCGGTGCGACTGAACGCCATACCGATCACAATCGAGCCGATGATGAACCAGACTGACGGATCCATGAAATCGCTAAAAGCGACTTTGGCTGGACGAATAAGGAATATCGCCTGAATGACGCCGATAGTAATGGCAGTTATGCCAATCGGCACGACCTCAAACACCCACCAGACTGCCGCCAGCAAAAATAGTCCTATCGCGGTTTGAGCCTCACGGGTCAGTTCGAAATGCTCACCCATCGGATCCACAGCGCTGGGCCATTGAGGAGAATAGCTTACTGCGGTAAAAAGCGAGAGACCGAGAAGGATCAGCAGAATCCGTTGCAGATCGATATGTTTGACCACCCGGGCAAGATGCATACCACCGAGAGGTGGCAACGATTCGCTTTCAGTAGCGTCCGGCAGGCTATTCCTTGAGGAGTCTTCAGACAAAACGTGTTGTGCTCTCTTCTACGGACAGGTCGGCGTTACTCGGTTAGATATAGTTGACTCACGATCTCCCTGAAGATGCCCACACTGCGAATGACTCCCACCACCTGGCTGTCCTTGAGAACCAGTAGAAGGTTCAGATCCAGACTAACCATCTTAAAAACGACTTTGGCCAGATGGTCATCATGTTCAACGGTTGCCTTGATCGGCTGCATGATGTCGGTGACCGGTCGTTTGGACTGTTCCTGAATTGCCTTGCCCATTCGCCCGGAAAGCATATCCACCAGGTTGGGATCTATCTCTATTTCAAACAGCCGTTTTCTTTCGGGAACGGACGCTGTCTTTAGAAACTGGGGCTCGATGCCGCGCAAAATATCTCTCCGGCGAACACAACCAATAGGGTTACACTCATCATCAACAACCAGCAGCGCTCGCGGAAGTGACCTTCGGCCCTCCACTTCTATGTAGGACTTTTCCATAACAACAGCCGTCCGCCTGATAGATAGCGTATGCGGAACATGAGGATAATCTTCGATAGGGATCATAATATCCCCAGCGCGCTTACTCGCCATATCCTATCCTCTTTGCCATTGGTCTGCATTTCTCCTCTAACATCAGCCGTCGCTCATTTCCCGACCATCTTGCAGTGATGTAATTTGTGCCTTAATGCACCCCTTTTCGTCCGTTGTCAAGAGATTCTTTCCGCCCAGTCTGACGAAGATATACCACCGGGCGACTTCGAAGTGTATGTGGATCCTTGAACGTCGTCGCAGGTCAAGACAGTTTGATCAGATGGCAGCGTCGAGGGGACGCTGCCCGTAGACTATTTCAGGTCTTTCTCGGTGGCAGTGCTGTCAGGTGTTTCTGTGTGTACCATGACATAGGTAACAGTATTGTGGCATATTCAGTTCTTCAACTTGCCCCTTCGCGGGGAAGAAAAGGGTGCTGGATACGGTGTGTGATAGCACACTTCTTCGATCAGTCCGCCTACAGCAGCTCAATCTTGTTGCGACCCCTGGCAACATCACGTGTGGCGTTGCGCGTGTCAAATACTACACGGGAGTTATCGACAATCCACTGGTAGTCATAGTCAGTGTGGTTCGTGAGTATAACAACCAGGTCTGCCTTTTTTAGCATCTGGGCGTTCAGCTTGACTGACTTGAGAGGTTTACCTTTCCAGGCGAAACTGGATACATATGGATCATTGTAAGTGACCCTGGCTCCTTTGTCTTCGAGAAGCTTAATGACGTCAAGAGCCGGTGACTCGCGTATGTCCTGGATGTCTTTCTTGTAAGCCACTCCGAGCACCAGGATTGAAGATTTGTTAATGGCTTTGACTAGTCTCTTGTTGAACAGATCACTAATCCGCTCTGCGACATATTCCGGCATGTGACTGTTGATATCGCCGGCCAATTCGAT
>QNAF01000222.1 GCA_003641405.1 Candidatus Zixiibacteriota bacterium
ATAAAACCTCTCCACAAATTCGCGTTCGTCTTCGGTGAGTTTGCCCAGCGCGGCCGTGACCCGCTCAACAACGATTTGCCTTCGACTGCCGGGCTGTTCGCCGTTATTATGCTGATTGCTCTCAACCGCAGTATCCGTCAGAGTATCAAATGATACGAAATCCTCACCCTGATTTGTCTGATCCGGATCAAATGGCTGGTCCGGATCGCGGCCCAGATCAACTATCCAGTTCTGAAAAACTACTCTATTCGACCCCATACTGATCCTTTCTTTCTCGACGGGTTTTCTTGTTTCTCTGCTGAGAACCTATGGGAAGCCGGCTTCGGCGTCTACCACACCCGGATCACGTCTACATCCGTGATTTACAGACAGATGTATCACATGAGTCACATCCTGTGATTCTGGCACCGAATCTCATACTAAATCAGATGGGGACTAAAACTGGTGAACTTCTGTACCGATTCTGCCTATATTGACGTATATATATGCTAACAAGGCGTTGGGTCGAACGAGACGACCCCAGGAGAATATGAGCAGACGCAAAAGACAAGATGATCGCCGACCGGTAGTCAGCGGAATGGTCTGGCTCGGCATAGGAGTATATCTGCTGCTAATGCAACAGGAGATGCTCCCAACACCGGACGAAAGCTGGCCGGTAATCATAATCATTGTAGGGCTGGCCCTGATTGTCGGCGGCGTGACAAGCAGACCGAAAACAACCTCCTACAATCAAGACCAACCAATGAGCTAATCCGGGGGCAGCTCTGCAGCAAGAGTCTTTCGAAAGAATCCCCGTGTATCCGCCTTCGGGTACACCTTTTCATGACGAGGCAACCGCAGCCTTCCGTCAGGAAACCAACAATGTCAATTTCCAACCGGGAGTAATGACCTGGATAAGTTTAGGTGTCCTCTTGGTCTTCTACCCCGCGCTGTCAATCCTGAGCATGGGAGAAGATACGGCCGCCCTGCTGAAGTCCCTTACCGAAGGCACTCTCGCGGTCCTGTTGATTGTGACCATTCTGATGCAGTGGGCGATATATGCCATCAACTATGGCGCGGTTTACCTTGAGGGCACAGGGCTGGCGGGGGTCGGACTTGTCCGGATTCGAGGCGTGGATTTCGCATGGGGGATCGCCTTTCTTCTAGCCGCTAATGTTATCCTCTCTGGCGTTGCATGGGTCTTGGGACAGGTGGGACTTCCGATGCCGGGCGAGATTCAAATGCTGATCCCTTCGAGTGCATCAGGTCGCGTAATCTGGGTAGCGGTGTCGTTTACGGCGGGATTCTGTGAGGAAATCGCGTTCCGCGGCTATCTCATGACACGGATTAGACTACTGACAAAAGTGAAAAGTTGGATTATCCCCGCCGTAATCTCAGCCGTGGTGTTTGGTGTTAGCCATGGTTATCAAGGACTTCCCGGCGTTATTCTCCTGAGCATCTACGGTCTGATGTTCTCGCTGCTGTACATCCGTACCGGCCGTCTCTGGCCGTGCATAATCGCCCACTTTTTCCAGGATTTTATTGCTCTGTTCGCCCCATGGATAGACAGGTACTTTCAGCTAGGCAATTGAAAGCAGCGGGGCGACGGGTGGCAACCCCAAACGAGTTTGGAGTTGGATTGTAGATTGTAGCCCACCCAACGGGTGGGGATTCGGTGTGATATAAACTGTGCAGATGAGTAACAAATGTGTCCCCACCCGGCATTCCGCCTCTGGCGTCACTCTGGGTGGGCTACCGGATTGAAACGAAACTCAGGAGGATAAGATGCCTGTTGTGAAATACGAAGATATTGAGCGCACAGAAGTCCTGATGGAAGGTGTGAAAGACATCACTGTGGCCAAAGTAATCGGGCAACCGCAGGGCTGGCCGGATCATTCGTTGCGAGTATTCCAGATTGCTCCGGGCGGGTTTACACCGCACCATCAGCATGACTGGGAACATGTCAACTATGTCGTCAGTGGTAAGGGAACAGTGACAATCGGTGACGAGACATTCGAGGTGAAAGAGAAAGATTCCGCGTTCGTACCACCCAACACGATGCACCAGTTCCGCAACCCCTTCGACGCACCCTTCGAATTCATCTGTATCGTACCGAATAAGGGAGCGTGAAGCACCGGGGGTATCCTCCCATCATGGGTAGAAATCGACATCGTATGCTACCCACACGGCAACCGGCTTTCCGTTCTTAAACGCAGTTGTGATTGACAACCGACCACGCTATCTGTATTTTCGCAGCATGTGGACTTCACGTTGGGTAAGAGATCACCTCGTACAGGCCGCATTCATCTTGGGGTCATTATCCTCATCTAAGTTGTGCGGCGACCGTACAGTAGCTTCTAATAATGGTGAGCGTCCGAGTATAAAGGGATCGGTCCGGGCTTTTTGGGCAGGTTCCGTTTCCTTGCAAATAATGGACAAATCAGGGTAATAACATGGAAGACCGGATTGATAGTCACTTAGTTGAAATCAGGTACAAACCCAATTCTAAGGTACTAGACTACCGTGGCGCGTGGGCTGAAGCAATCTCGACTCTAATGGAGTTGAATCACTGGAAAATCGATGCCAATAGAATTGATGTCAGAGACGAAGACGCTAGCCATATTGCTTTTGTTTCGTTTAAGAATACCGGGTTTGCTGTGCGCAATGTCCCTACGAAGCATTATTTTTCTGATCAGGCGGTCAAGTTCCTCGAAATCCTTTTCGCTCTAGAAGGGTTTGAGACTGAACCCTTTATCGAGAGAATCGGCGTACGATTACGAGTTTGCAAGCCTTTTGACGGTGAATTCTCCGACCTCGTTGAAAAGTACTCCAGTAATTTCATTACGATATCTAAACCGGCGAAAGACGCTCTGCAAAGTAAACTACTCGATATTGGATCGCCACTTGTCCTTGAGGACAAGATAGGCAAGATAAACCTTCTGGGTGGACCCATGGGTGCAAAGCAAACCACACAGTTTTTTGCGACCGCCGATGGTGTGTTACCATCTGCGCCAAGTGTGGGCCTAGTCTTTGATATTGATTACTGGTCTGCACCCAAAACAATCATGGCGAAGTCGGAATTGACGAACTTATTGAGACAATACGCAGCAGCATGTTGGTCTATGAACGACCGTTTGACAAAGCTTGTACTCGGATGAATTGACTTATGGCCAAGAAACCAAAACGGCCGAAGAAGCAGAAACGAGCGGTCCCGAAGATTCCTCGTAAGCCAACATTCAAGGAGTCTTCATCGCTTCGCGATATTTCTCCAGCAGAGTTGCAGGAATGGACTGGGGATAATACCCCCAATCATGATGGGTTCTATGATCTTGTTCCGTGGCCTGCTCACGACTGGTCTAAGCCCGAATCTGCATCTGTCGAAGCCACTTCTTCTGAGGAAGATACATATATTCCAACCGGTAGAAGCTGGGCTGATCTGCTTCATGAGCTTTTTATAGGTGGACAAATAGAAATCCTCTTTATAGTGGGATTGGTCACATTCTTCGGAATCATACTATACCAGGACAATGCCGCAGGGAAGTGGGACGAACTCGAATCCATTTGGATCTCGCTCAGAAAAGTCGGCATTGGAGCTGGAGTGCTTTTTGTGTTGTACCTAGTTGTCAAGGTACTGACACATGGGCGAAAATAACCCCCTGATTCCTATTGGACACTTCCGTGCGCGGCAGACGTCCTCGTCTGCCGATAGCTCGGCACCAAGCGGCGCACGAGGACGTACACCGCCCACTATACAGGGGGGGCGTAGAGACCCGCTGGGCCTACAACGAACTTAGATACTCGTGGATGGACTTGGCGGCCTGGCGGCCGGCACCCATCGCCAAGATCACAGTCGCGGCGCCTGTCACCACGTCACCACCGGCCCAGACCTTCGCACGCGAGGTTTTGCCGGTCGCCTCGTCGGCTTCGATATTACCCCACTTCCCCATCTTGAGCCCCGGAGTCGTTTGCGGAATCAGCGGATTGGGACTGTTGCCGATCGCACAGATCACGGCATCCATCTTGAGGATAGTCTCGGAACCTTCGATAGGAATAGGCCGACGCCGACCGGAAGCGTCAGGCTCGCCCAGTTCCATCTTGAGGACTTCGATCTCTTTGAGCCAGCCGTTTTCATCACCGATGTACTTAGTGGGCAACGTGAGAAAATCGAATATGACGCCTTCTTCCTCGGCGTTCTCGATCTCTTCTAAACGTGCCGGAAGTTCCTGGCGTGACCGACGGTAGATGATGCGTGATTCCGCCCCCAACCTTAACGCGGTGCGGGCACAGTCCATAGCTACGTTGCCACCGCCCATAGTTGCTACCCGTTTGTGGTCTTTGATAGGTGTGTGGTACTGCGGAAACAGAAAACCCTTCATGAGATTCATGCGCGTGAGATACTCGTTAGCGGAATAGACACCATTCAGGTTCTCCCCTGGGATGTTCATAAACCACGGAAGTCCCGCTCCCGCCCCGATGAATATAGCATCGTACTCTTCCAGCAGACTATCGATAGAACGGGTCCTGCCCACCACGAAATCCGTAACCAGTTCCACACCGAGCTTGCCGAGATACTCCACCTCACGATGCACGATTGCTTTGGGAAGGCGGAACTCCGGAATACCATAGATCAGTACCCCGCCCATCGCATGAAGAGCCTCAAAGATTGCGACACGGTGGCCTTTCCTGATCAGGTCTCCCGCGACAGTCAGACCGGCGGGTCCACCGCCGACAATGGCAACACTCCGGCCAGTTTTCCTGGGCATTTTCGGAATCTTTAGCTCGCCCTGAGAGGCTTCCCAATCAGCCAGGAATCTTTCAACGCGACCGATAGCAATTTGCCCACCCTTCTTCAAGAATACACAGGCTTCCTCGCAC
>QNAF01000223.1 GCA_003641405.1 Candidatus Zixiibacteriota bacterium
CATGATGTTCCGCTCGGTGTCTGGAAAGCCGAAACTGACGTCTTCAAGCGTAAGATGACCCATGACGTTTCCATCACAGTGCTCGTCACCTTCGTCTGTTACCATCGGCTTCATGTTTTCAAGTTCTACCAGTCGGTCAATCGATACTGCCGATTGACGTGACTTGACCAGGAACTGACCTACGTCGAACATTGGGAAAATGAGGTAAACTACGTAGTATATGAACGTAGCCATCGACCCAACCGTCAGATCGGACGTAATTACCTTATAGCCACCGATCAGCAGAACTATCACCATCGAGAACTGCCAGAGGTACATATACATCGAGTCCACGATAGTAGTCACCTTCACGGCATCGATCTCAGCTTCCCGGCGATCCTCGGCCGCCTTGCGGAGCTTGTCTCTCTGGGCAGGTTCCCTGACGTATGCCTTGACGACACGAATGCCTGAGAAACAGGCTTCAATGACATCATTGAAGCGCGATATCCGTTTCTGCAGATGATCGTACCTCCGGTCAAGCGCTGAGGAGCTCAGGAAGAAGATCACGATCAGGATCGGCAGCGGACCGGCTGTCCACAACGTCAACCACGGATCAAGGCTTATCATCATCATCACAATAAAAACGATGACCAGCAGCGCCTCGTAGAGACGGAAAATGCCCGAACAGACGAACCAGGACAGTTTCTCGGCAACGTCGTCGGTCATCCTCGTGACCATGTCGCCGGTGCGGAACTTGTTGAAGAAGTTCGGCCCCTTGTCTGTTATGCCGTCGAACGCTTTCTGCCGGAACAGCCATTCCATACGGCAGTTCATCCACGCCCGATGACACTGAACAAACGCATACAGTACGCTTGCTATCAGGCCGAGGAGGATGAAGGCTGCGCCGTAGCTGGCGATTGGAGCCAGGCCGAACTTCGCTCCCGCGGACGTTACCAGGTCGGCGAAGAAGTGATCGGGCACTTCTGATGAATCCAGGTTATCTATCGTGAAACCGAACAGTTGTGGGATAGTAACCTGGAAGACTGTTTGTATTGGCGTGAATACCAGCAGGATGAAAAGAACGTACGGGTATCGCCGGTAGTACTGCCATATCCATTTTATTTTCTTAAACATTACTTGCTACTCCATTGCGATTTCTAAACTGCAGGTGGAACAGGCGCGAATAGTAGCCGTTCTGCAGGAGCAACTCGGCATGTGTGCCTCGTTCCACGATCTCACCCCTGCGTATGACCAGAATCTGGTCAACGTCCAGGATGGTCGACAGCCGGTGAGCGATCACCAGTGATGTCCGTCCGGCCATAAGTTCCTTGAGCGAACTCTGGATCGTGCGCTCCGTTTCCGGATCCACCGAACTGGTTGCTTCGTCAAGGACCAGAACTTCCGGGTCAAAAGCGAGGGCGCGGGCGAACGAAAGGAGTTGCCTTTCGCCACGGCTGAAGTTGGCGCCTTTTTCGGATACTTCCGTTTTGTATCCATCGGGCAACTTTTCGATGAACCGATCCGCGGCCACAACCCTGGCCACTTCCGCGATTCGCTCCTGCGTGATATCGTCTGACTCCAGGCCGATGTTGGCCGTTACGTCACCGGGGAAGAGGAAGATATCCTGCAGCACCAGTGCGAAACGTCTGCGCAATTCGGTTTTGGCCATATCACGTATATCAACACCATCTATTGTTATCCGGCCCTTCTGAGGGTCATACAGCCTCAGCATGAGCGAGATGACGGTCGTTTTCCCGCCGCCGGTGACGCCTGCGAGGGCAGCACTATGACCGGCCTTGATTTCGAAACTAACGTTCTTGAGAACGTAATTCTCGTCGTCATTGTATGAGAACGAGACGTTTTCAAATCTTATGGCGTCTTTCAGTCCCGGCCAGGCAACCGGCTTGTCAGGATCGATCAGACGTGACTCAGTCGCCAGCAGGGCAAAGATACGCTTGGCACCTGCGACGGCTTTCTGGAAATTGGCCAATTGCTCCGAGGTCCTGAATATCGGTTCGAACGAACGCCAGATATTCACCAGGAACAGTACCATCAGGCCTGCCGTAAGACCAAATCCGGAACCCAGAATCAGTACCAGGCCGATTTTTACGTACTCAAAGAGGAACACGAAGTTGAAGAACACGCACACAGCGATGTTCACGAATACGTCCTCAGTGAATTTGGCCTTATTGGCGTCAAAAACCTTCCGACGCGCATAGGCACCACGATGGAATATCTGTATGATCGACATTCCATGCAGGAATTCGGTCAGGGTGGCAGTAACCTCTGCCATCCTCTTGCGCACTTCCAGAAACCGGTGGGTTGTCACTTTGTGAAAAATGTAAGTTAACAAGCCAATCACCGGAATCACAGCCGTCAGGATAGCCGCCATCCGCCAGTTGTAGTAGAACAGTACTCCGTACAGTCCGGCTATCAGAACAAGATCCGCCACAACCAGTAGCACGGTATTGGTGAACAGCAGACGCAACGACTCGGTGTCCGATTCGACACGCGCCATCAGGCGTCCCACCGGGTTGCGATCAAAGAAGGCAACATCGAGTGATAGAATATGGTCGAAAAGCCTCCGCTTTAGCTCCAGCATCACGTCCTGGCCGATCACTTCCAGCTTGACCCGCAGCACATACTGCAGGACAACGGTCAGGATTTGGATGAACGCTATGACCACTGCTATCCAGACCAAATCGCTGTATACACCTGTGCGAAGCGGACCATCGATAGCCTCTTTGAGCAGTATGGGCCAGACCAGTGACAGCACGGTGGTCACAGCCAGGAGTCCGAAAGAAAAGCTCAGTCTTTTTCTGTGAGCTTTCAGAAACGGCAGCAGGCTGCCGAAAGCGCGCCGGGTACCTATATCGGCCTCGGCTTGCGTGAATTGTTCATCTTCGTAGAATTCGCTCGTCATGGCATTGCCCTGTCAGTTTGTTGTTCTCGTCTCATCATCACTCGCCGGCGGGCAACAAAAAAGCCCGCCGAACCTTTCGGTCGTGGCGGGCATAGTAAGCGCGTTTCTCAAAAGCTTAAGATATCGGCATACCTCTTCCGCCACGGATCACACCAATAGGTGCGAAATTGACTATGGTAAGATTGTACTGGATCATAAGTCTGTACTTCTCTCCGTGTGCGTTTCTTAGATATACATCTTCATCTCTACGGCTCTTTGCCGCATCTGGTTTCAAATATTAGTTGACTATTCGGCAGATGTCAACGAAATTATAGTAATTATTTGCGGTGCTCGATACAAACTGATGATAACGGATCGATAATATCGGTCCTTGCATATAGTGCGATGGCAGGGAAGACAGAAACAAAACCGGTCCTCTTTGTCTGTCGTTCAGTCATTTCTTTCTGAATGCTGAATGTCAGGCGCTGGTCATACCGGTTGTAGCTGAGGGGGATGTAATGAGAATACTGGTGATTGATGACGAGGAGATAATTCGCAATCTTGCGATGCAAATCCTGGGACGCGAGGGTCACGAAGCACATGCCCTGGAATCCGGGCAACAGGCACTTGATTGGCTGCAAGAGCCACGGAATCGGCTTGATTTGGTCATAATCGACCTTACTCTCGAAGGTCTTTCCGGTGCTGACACGCTTGTGGAAATTCGTAAAATCATCCCCGGATGTCCAGCCATAATATCTTCAGGTAATCTGGTGTCAGAGAAAGACATACCGGAAGAACAGATGCCCAACACGCATTTCCTGCAGAAGCCATATCGTGCTGCCAGTCTTGTCGGAAAAGTCATGGAAGCCGTGCCGACTGGCTCCACGGCTGGATAACACAGGCAATCATTTTAGCGGCAGGTTTCTTCTTTCGGCGTTTTTGCTGTTCTCATATTACTGCATTTGCTATTTTCCAGCTCCGGTAACTATATACGATGGAGCGAAATTGTCCGTGACTACCAGAAAAACCACACTCTACCTGATCTTGATCGCACTGTTTACGTTTGTACCTGTGCACGGTCAGGTGATCAAGACGATATGGAACATCGGTTTTTTCGAAGCAGGTGATTATCCTTCCAATTCCAAATTCAGGGAGCACTTCCGTGACCAGTTGACGGCAGCTCTTCCCGAAGGATACGAGGTCGTCTTTGTTCCCCAGGGTTTCAAGTCTGCCGATTGGAACCGTGACAGTTCGAGAACAATGGCTGCAGGATTGGTCGCTGATCGATCCGTGGACTTGGTGGTCACGATGGGGCCATGGACGGTGGAGGATCTTTTGGAAGCAGGATTTGATCGACCTGTCGTTGCCGCATTCCGGTTTGATCCAATGGCGGAAGGATTGACGGATAGTCTGGGACGTCCGATTGCGGATAACCTCACGGTACGAATACGGCCTGGCAAACTGGAATCCGATATTCGAGTATTAACGAGTCTGACAACCGTAGGGCGTTTGGGCTTTTTGTCCTTTCCGTCCGTCTATGAGCCGTCCCTGATGCTTGAGAAGCTGAGACAACTCGGTAAGATGTATCAATTCGAAGTGGTTACTGCCGAGGGATATGACAACGAAGGCACCTATGCGTTTTTTAAGGCGTACCGAGAGATCGACAAGAATATCGATGCTCTGTACCTGCCACCTCTCTGGGGTTGTGATGCCACCAAGATGCGGAACTTCTACGCTCAGGCGCTGCATGATGGAATTGCGGTGATGTCCAGTGGGGGAGAATACGATGTATCCCAGGGTGCTTTTGCGGCAGGGTCCGGGGAATCTGTGCGTGTCACATCAGCCTGCCATGTCTGGAAAGTCAAAAGAATCATCCAGGGAACTGTTCCGGCCGATCTGCCGACAATGGTTCCGGATTTCGCAGGAGTATGTGTCAGTGAATTCGCGGCCTCTCTATTTGGGATC
>QNAF01000224.1 GCA_003641405.1 Candidatus Zixiibacteriota bacterium
CCTGGCAGCCGTGAGAATCCGTAGGCAGCGTCAGGCAGAGACACCTGACGCCACTGTATGCGGACGGTTTGGCAACAAACCTGAAGAGGAGGAGCTCCAGGTGAGCCTTACTGGAGCAGAAGCATTTTGCGAGTTTCTTCTCCCTGATCCGTGGCAAGACGATAAAAATAGAATCCGGAAGCTACTTGGGCACCGCTTTCGTCGGTTCCGTTCCAGACCACCGTGGTAGAGCCGGACTCAACATAACCATCGATCAGGGTGTTTACTCTTTGGCCGGCGATGTTGTAGACTTCGAGTTTCACGTCTCCGGGCTGGTCAGTACTGAATTCAATATTTGTCGTTGGGTTAAACGGATTGGGATAGTTCTGACCCAGCGCGAACTGACCGGGGAGATTTCCTTGAGAATCATCTTGAACATCGGCGGCAATTCCGACGATCAAGTCAGCGTGCATAGTAGGGGCCGAGGTAGAAATGTTGTCAACCACAACCAGCGTACCGCCACTTGTGTAGGCGTCGGAGTCAGGAGTGGACGAGGAACTGAAGGATGTGACAGAGCCGCTTCCGGGAAACGGATCGCTGCTTCCACCAACATTGTTGGTGGTGGTTTCAAGTTGGAACAGGCCGTCTGCTTGCTCAAGCGCAACCAGGTAATGATTAGCTCCCGCCATGCCGGGATACCACTCCTGAGTGTTGCCTGACTTGTTATCATCAATATGCCAGATTAGCAGTCCTGACCCGGGCAGACCCGAATCATATCCGGTTTGCTGCCTGTTTTCGACCAGAAAATGCTCATCGCTTGCCGCGCCGGACGACCATAGTCGATAGATGGGTCCGTTGTTATTGACAGAAGATATTGCCTGCTGCGTCGCATTATGGGTGACATTGGTGTAGTTAGCGAAACCTAACTGAATGCGACTCCATGCAGAGGGGTGCGCCGGTGAGTCTCCGAGTGTGCCGTTCCAGCTCCCATAGGCCATGATCCCCCAGGCGCCAATACCATTTGAACTTCCGTCTGTATCATACAAATCCGGCAGTCCAAAGACGTGTCCGAGTTCGTGGCAGTAGACGCCGATGGTCATATCGCCGGGGGAACTCCAGTACTCCGGCTGGACGGTGTAGTTGTAGACGTTAACGCCATCCTTGGAACGAGCCGGCCAGAGTGACCATTTATGGGACCACATATCGGTTGTCTGTCCCGAGTACTCCGCTCCCGTACCTGTATGGACCACGACAAGGGCGTCAACATATCCGTCACTATCGTTATCGTATTCGCTGAAATCCACCTGGCTGTCCACGGCATTGATTAAGTCAGAGACCAGCCCCTGCGAGTTTTGGGGGTACGTTCCGTAGAGTCCGTACTGGTTGTCAACATAATAGGTATAGGTATGCGGTGCTCGTGTCCAGCCCACTGATGATGGCGCATGTACTGTTACCAGGTCGATCTGGCTGTATGAAACCTCATCGTAATAGTGACGGACCGAGCCACTTGATGAACCAAACATCAGCGTGTCGAAGAACTGCGATGATACAGACGCTGGTTTGTCTGAGAAATCCACCAGCAGGACGAGCACTTTGAACGGTGTAGCTGCCGATGGTGCCAGTGACGTTCGGCCTGTAGATGCCTGCGCAGTGCGAGTTGCAGAGATGAACTCGCCGAGATTAAAGCTGCCATCTGGTACAGAAATACCCATGGCATGTAACTCCTCCATGTTGGGAAGTTCCGCCAACTCTTCGCCTGCGGCCAGGGCGGCGGCCCTCTGTCTCTCCACGTTTTTGTGAAAAGCACAGGCCACTGAAGTGCTGGCAGCCAGCATTGTGACCATGAATAACAGCAGGCAGGTTACCAGCCTGCGTGTTAAGTAGTGTTGCTTTTTCTGAATCATCTCCTTACCCCTTCCCTAAAAGACAAGTCCGGTTGAGATTGTGAAATTGGCACCTTTGGCGGAGTAAACCGTCATGGAAGTACCGGTGCGGATAGCGGCATCAAGATAGAAACCCATGAATCTGACACCGGAGCCAAACGAGAACGCAGCATTTTTGTTACCGCCTACCGAGTAGCCAAGTCTTAGCGGAGCGATGCCAAACACCGAGTATTCAGTTCCCATAGCCAGCAGTGGTTTGGTTGATACTCCCGGCTTGGTTTCAAACCCCTGCACCCAGTCAACTGCCCAGAGGAGCTTTCCTGATGTCTTGGCGAAGCCGATATTCATTGAACGCGGCAGAGTTGTTGAGAAATTTCCAATTTCGATGGAATAATCATCCGAGCCACCGAAATCGTCATCCTCGAAATCATCATAGGTCGTAGCGTCAAGCACATATGTGTAGCCGTGTTCTTCGGTGTCCTTGTTCCAGGTGATTTTGCCTAAGATATTCTGGAACCTCACTCCAGCGGTGTAGCGATTGTTCAGTTTAAGAGCTGCCCCGACATCCAGCCCGTAGCCGGATCCGCTGGTAGCCGTACGAACAATAGCGCTCCCCTGACCTTCAAATCCCGATTCGTAAGTAGAGGCATGCCCAGTCAGTTCGACAAGCTGTTCGGCGTACAGACCCTTGATATATTTCGCCGTAACACCAAGTGCAAACTGGCGTGTACCCTGACTATGGAATTGGAAACCGTAAGATAGATCCATGCTCGCATAGCTGATGCCGTCGGAGTAGGAACCCGTGATGTGAATTGTGTCTGCGAACTGGTTGCCGTTAAGGATGAGGTCCATGACATCTTTGTTGATGTTGGCATTGGCGCTGGCGACGCCATTGAAACTGAGTACGTAGTGACCCAGCGCAAGCGAAGCGGCATTGGCCCGGATGTCGGCATCAATACGGAAACCTTCGTCCGGTATCTTGTTCATGATGTCCTGTTTGTCAGAAGTCGATAAAGTTGCGCCGGTGTAATTGTTGTAATCCGACAGTGTGAAGGCATTGTTGGTAATGCTGGCTCCAACCGAGGCAAACTCGAATCCTGTCTGTCGGTAGCCGTCCAGACCCAGGTTGGCGGGGTTATACTTGGGAGCGTCAACTCCCTTTGCAAGGGCTGTGAAAGCTCCACCCATTCCTGCACTGCGGGCAGATGAGTGGACGGAGGCCGCCGGTTGGGCACTGGATGCAAAAAGTAGCACCAGTGTGGTTGCGAGAAGGAACAGGGCCACGTATCGCATCGGCTTATCTGCTACAGTTGTAATTGCATTCGTTCTCATGGTGCCTCCCTTAGAAATCATCGTCGAATTTGTATTCTACTTCTATCCGGGCGACCACAGTGATGTAGTCATTGCTGGTGAGCCGTACCGACTCACCGCCGGAACCTTCAAGCACTATCTCGCTGCCGATATAAAGTGGGTCGTTTTCAAGTATCTGGATGTCAAGACTGTCCAGTAATATCTGCTGATAGCCGGTGGAGATCGTGTCGTTGACGATTGCACCCGTCGTGGGAGCGGCGGGCACAACGATATTGTCTATCAGCAACTGAGGGTTGCTCAGTACGGTCGCCGAGTCGCCGCCCAGGTAAATGTTCACGGCCGCCCCGAGTGGCAAATGATTGATGATATTGTAAACGAACCGAGCTTCGATTACGTGCTCGGTGACGGCATCAATATCATCCTGATCGATTGATTCGCTTTCAATATCGTTCTCAATAGTCGTCTCGTTGATAATCATCTCCAACGGAGCTTCAATGCTTATCGTCGCTGAGATGTAGTCGTTCGGAGTGATTGTGCCGGTGGAGCCATCTCCGAATATCGCGGTACCGGAAATATCAACAATGGAGGGTATAGGCGACAGAAAGTCTGATACCACGGTATCGATGACAGTCGTTACTGCAGAATCTGCCGTACCGGCCGTAACATCAAAGACCAGGTTCAGGGTCCGACCCTGATCACCTTCCAGCAGGATATCAACACTGCCTGGCAATTGGGCTGCGTTTTCAATCTCAATAGTCAGAGCCGTAGTGACCAACTCGATATTTTCGAAACCTTCCGGAACATCTATCTCGTGCTGCGAAGACGGTATGTCTGCTTCGATGGCATCGAAATCCCCCGTCACTGAGCTGAATTTCAGGTTGGATAGACTTGCTTTGACGCTGAACTGATCCGCAGAATCAACAGCAATCTGTGTCGGCGCGGTACCATCCACCGTCGCTACGATGATGATGGAGACATCCTGAGGTGTAATGACACCTCCCGGCTCAAGCACGTATCCGGCAAGGTCAATGGTGGTATCGACGTTCGGTGTGTTGGCAGGTACCGTCCGCTGAACCCTCAGTCGAACGCCGTTGTCCTTCAAG
Organism: Candidatus Zixiibacteriota bacterium; assembly: GCA_003641405.1. GTDB lineage: Bacteria > Zixibacteria > MSB-5A5 > GN15 > FEB-12 > B22-G1. Next base: position 4,277 of record QNAF01000224.1, read on the forward strand.
TCGGGTAACAGGATATCAATATCAGCTTCGAGATTTGTTTCATTGCCGATACTCAGGAGAAGAGTTCCGCTTGAGAGCGTTGCGCTGTCCAGCGCGTTGTCGCCGGCTTCGCTGATTTCGACCCTTTGGGTGAAATCACGTGACAAAGCTGGAATCTCGGCAGTAGCTGATATGACAGTCAGACCGTCGGGAAAGCTCGTCTCAGTACTGATGGCACCGGTTGTGGAGGTCAGAGTATCGCCGTCCAACGTTGTACCGGAGATACGCGCTTCAAGCGTGTTTGAGACTGTCATTCCAGCCAGCGGGATGTTTGCCGACTCAATTGAGCCGTCGTTGATGCCGCCGGGGAATGTATGACTCCCAATTTCCTGACTCATGCCAACATCCCAAAGCACAATACTGGCTGCAGAGAGATCCAGCCCGATGGTGTTGGTGACGTCGACCTGAATGCTGCCGCTTGAAATGGTAGCAGATGAGAACGAGCTAATCGGATCAAGGCTTTTGGATATGTCAAACGGTGTCTCTGGGATCGGGTTTCCAAGCGCAGATCCAAGG